>CAMLKS010000067.1 GCA_946480675.1 uncultured Bacteroidota bacterium | reverse complement strand
GGTGGGCATTGGGTATTTACACGATACTGGTACTGGCAGTTCCTATAGCCATATGGATCGTCAGGCTACCTAAAACAGCCACTACACAACACTACCATAACATGAGCCGCTGGCTGAAGATCATTATGGTTTCAGGTATCGGTTCATTGATCATTTATTATTTCCAGGCACATGCATAAAGTAATTCTGGCATCGCAATCGCCACGCCGCAAGCAATTGATGGAGCTGGCAGAGATAGATTTCACCATCATCATAACTGATGTGGATGAAACCAACCCGCCCGGTATGCCAGGTGCTGAAGTGCCGGTGCATCTTGCCAAAAAGAAAGCAGCAGCTATAGAACAACAGGTGCATGATGCCATCATCATAGCTGCTGATACGGTAGTATTGCTGGACGATGAGATACTGGGTAAACCCAAGGATGAAGCAGATGCCATCAGCATACTGCAAAAGTTATCGGGTAGGGTGCACAAGGTAGTGACGGGCGTATGTATGCAGCAGGGCGATAAGCAGGTAAGCTTTTCTACCGTAACAGAAGTACACTTCCGCAAGCTGAGCGATGTGCAGATACAACACTATGTAAGTAATTATAAGCCCTTTGACAAAGCAGGTGCTTATGCCATCCAGGAATGGATAGGCATGATAGGCATTGAAAAAATTGACGGCGACTATTACAACGTAATGGGCCTACCCATTGGGGAAGTGGCTATACGCCTGCGCAAAGATTTCAACCTGTTACATTAAAGCAGCAACAGCAGCAGCCGTTTCACTACCTAGCGCTACGCCCATCCCCCCCATGCGGAAAGCACCAAATACACGCGGTGAATATGCCTTTACGATAGGGCGCTTTGTTTTACCAAATGCCATGATGCCCGACCAGCGCTGAGCAATAGCAAATGGTGTGCCGGGCAATATTATATCCCGGAGTTTATCTTCCAGGTCTTGCTGGATGCGTTCATTTAGCGCAAGCTCTGTAGTTGTTTCCCCTTCAATGTCGAGGTTGCGGCCACCACCCAGCAACACCCTGCCATCTATTTCGCGGAAATAATAATAGCCTTTATCAAAGTGGTACACCCCTTTGAATTTGAGCCCTTCAACCTGCTCGGTTATCAATACCTGCCCGCGGCCGGGAACAACATCTTCACCCGGCAATAACTTGGCAGCAAAAGCATTGGTACAGATGCAAACCGCATTACACTTCAGCAACAGCGATGCCCCTCTTACAGGATGTGCAACTTCCACCATTACTTCCTTACCCTCATCCTCAAAGCGTATCACTTCTGCACCTGTTTTTATTTCAATACCTTTGGCAATGGCACAGTCGACCAGTGCCCGCAGCATCTTGCCGGTGTTCAGTTCCCCTTCACAGGTATTTTCTATTAGTGCCTGTGTATAGTCTTTATTAAACCTGAACTGCGCTATTTTATCGTTTGCCAATTGAAAGGCAGGCTTGCCCGTTACAGGTAGCAGCAGCTTGTTCAGGTAGTCTATCTTATCAAGAGCAGGTAATTCCTGCGTGCTTATCAGTTCATAGCTACCATTTGCTGCATAACCTATAGTAGCATCACCCAGCCTTGCGCGCAGTTTTTCAAGCCCGTTTTTGCGAAGCTCATATAAGGATATTATTTCTGTCTCATCGCTATACTGTGCATCATCCAGCAACTCGGTAAGGCTGCCCATACAGGCAAACCCTGCATTGCGGCTACTGGCACCAGTGGGCAACAATCCCCTTTCCAGAACAAGGATACGCGCCGCGGGATATTTAACCCTTAGTTCAATGGCCGTACTCAGCCCTACGATACCCGCGCCTATCACTATATAATCGTAATGAAGAAAAGACTGTTGTTCCCAATAGCTAAGCATAGCGCAAATGTGCAAATTATTAGCTGAAACCTGTAAATTGGCAGTATGAAAAAACTGTTTCTGCTCTTATTGCTTTTACCAGTCATTGCACATGCTCAGGTGGTAGACTCTACCGCTACTATGGATATGTATGGCTGCCAGGTGTATACGCTGAAAGCTTTTATAAAAGGCACTGCAGGGCTGGATGGTATGCACAAGAAAATGATAGGTAAAAAGACCAAGACTGTCTATGTATCGAAACAGCCACATACTACTGCTATGCCTGAAGTGCTGGAAGGTATGACTGTGAAATACATAAACATAGCAGAAAATGCGGCAATGCTGCAAAAAGAAATGCAGAATAAAACAGGCGCAGTGGTGTATTTAAGTCCGCTGAGCCTGGGTTCTGATACCTGCCAACTGTGGCTGATGCCCATTACCTTTAAGAAAGAAGGCAATATGGTAGAAGCGGAATATAATGACAGGGGGTGCGAGCTGTATTATTATTTCAATAAGAGTACCAACAAACTGGGCTACGCCAGGACCAACTGTCCTCAATAATGAAAAGACTCCTATTCCTGTTTTGCCTGCTACCCTTTGTTGCCGTTGCGCAGCTAAAGCCCTATTTTGATATGTGGGAGGAAGCGGATGTTATAAAGCATACCCTCTTCTCTATTACACACAACAAAGGTAAAATATCGGATAGCTGCGGCTATGTATTTCCGCCTGAAACTAAGACAGTATACATTGTGAACGAGCCCTATTTCAAGCGCATGCCCGATACCATGAATGGATATAACCTGGTATATGTGAACCCGGACAGCAATACCAGGGAACTATATAAGATGCAGCAGGAAACCAAAGCGCCCATCCTTTACCTCAGCTATGCATTTAATTACCTCGAGTTTTACCATGTATGGGTGATACCAATAAAAATGAAGAAAAAGAAGCCCGAATACCAGAAGCGGGGCTATAAGTTTCACTATTACTTTCAACACAATACGGCAACGTACGACTTTACCAAAATAGAATGCGAAAGCTGGGAATAATATCCCGGCTTTTTAGTTTCTATTACAATCCCCGTTGCCTTTTCGTACTTTTGGCATCGCTTTTATAAATATAAGTTATGGAATACACGTTTGGCGCCATAGAAAAGAAATGGAAGAAATACTGGGCAGAGCAAGGCGCATATAGGGTTAATAATCATAGTGATAAACCGAAATTCTACATACTCGATATGTTTCCCTACCCCAGTGGTGCGGGACTGCATGTGGGCCATCCATTAGGCTACATAGCCTCGGATATATATGCGCGCTATAAACGGCAGAAGGGTTTTAATGTGCTGCACCCTATGGGCTTCGATGCCTTTGGCCTGCCTGCGGAACAATATGCCCTGGAAACCGGGCAGCATCCGGCAGTAACTACTGAAAAGAACATTGCCCGCTACCGCGAACAGTTAGATAACATCGGTTTTTGCTACGACTGGGAGCGCGAAGTGCGCACTTCTGACCCGCAATACTATAAATGGACACAGTGGATATTCCTGCAACTCTTTCATAGCTGGTATGACCGCAAAGAACTGAAAGCACGTCCTATAAAAGACCTGATAACGCTTTTTGAGAAAGAAGGCAATGGCCACTATCCGTGCCCGGAAGACAATGCTTTTTGCTTTGATGCCAAAGGCTGGAAGAGCATGAGCGAGAAAGAAAAGCGCGATACCCTGATGCGTTACCGCCTGGCCTACCAAGGATATGCGGAAGTGTGGTGGTGCGAATCGTTAGGTACCGTATTAGCGAATGATGAAGTAGTGAACGGCGTATCTGAACGTGGCGGCTACCCGGTGGTGAAAAAACAAATGCGCCAATGGTTTCTGCGGATAACGGAATATGCAGAACGCCTGCTGCAAAGCCTGGACAGGCTGGAATGGAGCGATGCGATGAAAGAAATGCAGCGCAACTGGATAGGTAAGAGCAATGGTGCAGAAGTACGCTTTGATGTGATAGGTTTTAACGACCTGCACATAACGGTATTTACCACACGCCCCGATACCATATTTGGCGTAGACTTTATGGTGCTGGCACCGGAGCATGAACTGGTGCATAAAATAACCACCAAACAGCAGAAAGAAGCCGTAGAAAGCTACCTGACCTATGTAAAAAGCCGTAGCGAACGCGAACGCATATCGGAAGTAAAACAGGTGACTGGCTGCTTTACCGGTGCGCATGTGGTGCACCCGTTCACACGCAAAGAAGTGCCTATATATATATCAGAATATGTGCTGGGCAGCTATGGCACGGGGGCTATTATGGCAGTGCCGAGTGGCGATGAGCGCGACCATAATTTTGCTAAACATTTTGAGATACCTATTACTAACATTTTCGGCAATGTATATAACGGCGAAGCGGCCTATACGGAAAAAGCGGGTAAGCTGCAAAACAGTGGATTCCTTGATGGACTGGAAATAAATAAAGCTAGCGAAGTAGCCATACGTGCCATAGAAGATGCAGGGATAGGCCGCGCCAAAGTAAACTATAAGATGCGTGATGCCGGCTTCAGCCGCCAGCGCTACTGGGGCGAGCCCTTCCCTATAGTGTATGTGAATGATATACCATATAGCATAGGCGAAGACGAGCTGAATGCGCACCCATCGCTGCAAAAGCTACCGGTAGAATTGCCCCTGGTACAAGATTACAAACCCGGGCCGGAAGGCGAAGGGCCGTTGGCAAATGTAAGCGAATGGGTAAACACCCACGCCGGCATCCGCGAAACGAATACCATGCCGGGCTATGCGGGCAGCAGCTGGTATTTCCTACGCTATATGGACCCGCATAACGAACATGAATTTGCCAGCAAAGAAGCAACCAGCTACTGGCGCGAAGTAGATATATATATAGGCGGTACAGAACATGCGGTGGGCCACCTGCTGTATAGCCGCCTCTGGACAAAGGTGCTGTATGACCTGGGCTTTATCAGCTTTGAAGAACCCTTTAAGAAACTGGTGAACCAGGGTATGATACAAGGCAGCTCAAGGTTTGTGTACCGCATACATGGCACTAATAAGTTTGTATCTGCCGGCCTGAAAGACCAGTATGAAACCAACAAGATACATGTGGATGTAAACATGGTGAATGGGTTAGATCTGGATACAATAGCCTTCAAAAACTGGAGGCCTGAGTATGCAGATGCAACCTTTGAACTGGAAGATGGGAAATACATATGTGGCGCTGAGGTGGAGAAGATGAGCAAATCGAAATACAATGTGGTGAGCCCCGATGATATTGTAGCACAGTTTGGCGCTGATACCTTCCGCATGTATGAAATGTTCCTTGGGCCGATAGAAGTAAGCAAGCCATGGGAACAGAAAGGCATAGAAGGCGTGCACCGCTTCCTGAAAAAACTGTGGCGCCTGTATTTTGATGAACAACAAGGATGGATCGTAACAGAAGAACCTTGCACAGAGGCCGAACTACGTATCATACATAAGACCATCAAAAAGATAGGTGATGATATTGAACGCTTTTCATTCAACACAACTGTAAGCCAGTTTATGATATGCGTGAACGAACTATCGGCACTCAACTGCCATAAGCGTACCGTACTGGAGGCTTTGGCTGTAATCATCACTCCATTTGCACCACATCTAGCAGAAGAGTTATGGCACCGCTTTGGCCATGAAAGCAGCGTGCTGGATGCCCCATTCCCCGGATACGAAGAAAAGTATGTGATAGATAACAGCAAAAAATACCCTGTTGCCGTAAACGGTAAAACACGTGTGGAGATGGAATTCCCGCTGGATATGGAGCAAGCACTGATAGAAAAAGAAGTGCTGGCCGATGCCACCATACAAAAATGGCTGGAGGGCAAAGAGCCCAAAAAGTTCATTTATGTGAAAGGTAAAATGATAAATGTGGTGATATAAGTATCGCACAATTAATACTTCACAGCCCCTGCAAATGCAGGGGCTTTTTGTTTGCCCACGGTACATCTACAGATTGGGGAATAAGCAACCATTCGTCTTTTTGTCCATCAATTAAGTAGTAAATGGCACAGTTTTTTAAACATGCATAATGAAATCAAAAAACTGAATTATGAAAAGCGCAAAACTTATAGGATTCTTTGCAGTGTTAGCTACACTGGCATTTACCTCTTGCAAAAAAGATCACACTTGCACTTGTACGACAACGGTAGGCGGTATATCTTCTACAAGAACATATGACCTGCAAAACCAAACATTGCGTGATGCAGACGATGCGTGCGAGCGCTATGAAACAGATGCTAATAGCGGTGGCATAGGCACTACCAGCTGCCACTTATAAGAATCATTTTTAAACTGAAACTACCTGCCGGCCGGGTTATTTTTAACCTTGCCGGCAAAACTTATTTAAGCCAAAGGACCTAACTTTGCGCTCGCTATGACAAAAAGAACGGTTACAGTTGTACTTATTACATTCTTCATATTACTGGCAGCAGGCTTCATGACCTACTACTACAATGTAACAAGGGAACAACCCAAAAAGCTGCCAATACTGGGTAACCCCGGCCATACCGTGCGCGATTTTTCTTTCATGAACCAGGAAGGACAAACCATCACTAAAAAAGATGTAGATGGCAAGATACGTGTGGTGGAATACTTCTTCACTACCTGTAAAGGCATTTGCCCTAAAATGAATGAGAACATGGCAAAAGTGTACCAGGCATTCAGGGGCAATAGCCAGGTGCTGATACTATCACACTCTGTAGACCCTAAAAAGGATACAGTGGAAGCCATGAAAGCATATAGCCTGCGTTTTGATGCAGACCCTAAGCAATGGCTCTTTTTAACCGGCGATAAAAAAGAACTGTATGATATGGCGCGCTATAGCTATTTAGTAACCGCAGCAGACGATACTGCCACTGTTGATATTGCCAGCGACTTTATACATACCGACCGTTTTGTATTGGTAGATAAGGGTGGGCGCATCCGCGGCCAGTATGAAGGAACGAATATCGGTTCTGTTAACCAATTGATAGGTGATATAAAAGAATTACTGAAAGAAGAATAACCTGCGGGTTAATTCATCGTCCAGCCAAGTAGCAACCATCCCAGCACTATAAACGGTGCCGGGATTTTTGTAAAATAGAGAAGGCTGAACGTAATGACCACCACCACCACGTGCATCCATTCAAAAGGCATAGACTGGAACAATACTATTCCGGATGCCCATATGATGCCTACAATAGCTGCATTGATACCTTCCAGCGCACGATATATCACCACGTATTGTTTCAAATTCTGGTACACAGGAAATAGGAAAAATAACAGAAACGTGCTGGGCAGGAACACGGCGAGTGATGCTGTGAGGCAACCAACTATTTGCCATACCGGTCCATAACTACTCATAACCATACCACCTACATATGAACAGATGGAAAACACAGGGCCGGGCACAGCCTGTACCATACCATAGCCGGTAAGCAATTGCGTGCTGGTGATTAATGGCGGGTTCCCCATCGCTATGGGCCTGTTCACAAACTGGAACAGCATCATAGGTAAAAGTGCCTGTCCGCCACCGAATACAAAGGAACCGAAACGATAAAAGTTTTCGAACACGTGGAAAATACGCCGATGCTCCCATTGGTTGTAGCGTGCTATCTCAGACAAGATACCTGCCAACAGAAATATGGCTACGAATATCCACAGATTGACCCAATGAATAGGCTTAGGTTGTTTATGTGTTTCAGGAATGCGCTTGTTACTGAAGTTGCTGATAATACCTGATATCAACAGCAACGCGGGGAATACCCAGGGCGTAGGCACCAGTACCGTTACCAATAAACTACCCGTCATGATAGCCCATGTGGCGACGTGCCTCACGCTGGTTTTCATCATGCGCAGGGCCGCATACAGCACAAACCCTACCGACATGGGCTGTACATAAGTAAACAGATTGGTCTGTACATCCCTGATATCGAAGTAATAAATAAGGAAAGAGAAGGCCCCCATCACAAATACTGCCGGAAGTATCCACAACAGCAGAGTGAGGATGGCCAGGGGAATGCCCCCCCGCTTCATGGCTATCAAGGCTACTGTTTGGGTAGATGACGGGCCAGGCAACATCTGGCAGAAAGCGTTATATTCCACCAATTCTTCTTCCGTTACATCTTTTCTTTTATGAACGAAAGTTTTAGACATCATACCTATATGGCCCAACGGGCCACCAAAAGCCGTGACAGCATACATGAACACAGCTTTCAAAAACGGTATGTGGCGAAGCAACATGCGCATTCAAACCTTTAACAGGCCTGAAAAGTACTCACAAAAAAGCTAATTGCATAAACTATGGCATTTACGCTGCGGTTTTGTATCTTGCAGCGCAAATCTGGTATAGTACATGAAATCTCTAATACTTAACGCTTTCTACGATTCAGTTCAATATAACATAGGTTGGATCATCAGCTACGTTTTCATTTTCCTGATGGTGATAGAGCTGATATATGTAATGGCTAAATACCTGGGCGGCGATAAAAAATAGTTCCCTTGGCAGTTTCGCCTCAAAATATTGCAGATATACGAAAGGATTATCAGCTGGCCGCTCTTGATGAAAAGACGGTAGGCGATGATCCTTTTGCTTTTTTCCATAAGTGGTTTGCCGAAGCACAGATATCGCATGCAGATGAAGTAAATGCGATGGCCCTGGCAACGGTAAATACAATGGGCATACCGCATGCACGCATCGTGCTGTTGAAGGGCCTGGATGAAAAAGGCTTTGTCTTCTTCACCAATTATAATAGTGTAAAAGGGCAGGATATATCTGAAAATCCTAATGTTTCGCTTGTTTTCTTCTGGAAAGAGCTGGAAAGGCAGGTATGCATAGAAGGCGTAGCCGAAAAAGTGAGCGCCGAAGAAAGCGATGCCTATTTTTCTTCCCGCCCTGAAGGCAGCCGCCTGGGTGCCTGGGCCTCCCCACAAAGCCAATCTATACCCGATAGGTCTATACTGGATGAAAACTACAGTAAATACCAGCAGGAATTTGGCAGTGATATACCCCGCCCGCTCCATTGGGGTGGTTACCGCGTGATTCCCACCCAGATAGAATTTTGGCAAGGCCGTACCAGCCGCATGCACGACCGTATCTTCTTTACGCTGGATGCCGATGGCAATTGGCAGAAAAACCGCCTGGCACCTTAGTGCTTTACAATCGCTTACACATTAATATTATTTAGTCAACATATGTTAACAGGCAAATAACAGGCTGGTGGCTGTAGCATGCTTATCTTTGTTCATTGCTACTGTATAGCATGTTGATTAACTGTTAATTAATTGTGCATAAGTTATCCACAATTGTTTATAATATGATAGTTACAGAGTATTTTGCACTGTACATATATTATAAAAAACAAGAAAAGTATTGCCTATAGCCATTTAAAAGGCAAAAACTTTATCAACATACTGTGAAGCTTGCTTTTCTCACATATAGAGGCACCGGAGAGGAGATCAGGGATCTCATAATGCCCTTTT
>CAMLKS010000066.1 GCA_946480675.1 uncultured Bacteroidota bacterium | reverse complement strand
TCGACTACCTGCGCACGCAGTTGCCGGATTTCCGCATCGAGATAACCGACCACGTATTCATCTGTCTTGGTCAGATGATGCGTTTTGTTTTTAGAGAATTTAAAAGAAGTCACGACTCGTGCCAGCTCTTCCAGATAACCCAGCACTTTGTATTTGTAATCACTTTCCAGCAGGCTTGTCTCCATGCCGCGTCCTGCGGTAGAGCGCAGGATCAGGTACAATACAAATAGCAGAAACACCCCGAAAACAATAAATACAGGATGATAGAAAGACAGCAGTATCAGTCCGAACAGTATCTGTATGCTTGCACCGGGAATATCCAGCAGCAGTTTGGAAATACTTTTTTGAAGCGGTATGGTATCAAAAAATCGGTTCACCAGCTCCGGGAGATAGTATCCGTCCACTTTCCTGAGGTTGAAATTCGGTATGATATCGGCGTACTGAAAAGAGTAGCGCACGAAGAGCTGCTGCTGTATCTTTTCGATGAGCTTCATCTGGTTCACCTGCAGCAGGCCTGTGACGAATACACCTGCTATGACGAAGATGATCAGCAGTACGAGGGAGGTAGATATGGCACCGCCCAGTACGAAGCTAATGATAGACTGTATCCCGAGGGGCACAGATAGCTGCACCAGGCCGTACAGGACAGCGTAAAAGTAAATGGCCGATATCTCCGACTTTTCGTACTTGAGCAGTTCGAGAAATTTCCTGAAGGATGAAATTTTTGCCATGTTTTAATTCTTGCAGCGAAATTAAAGTAATTATTCACTTTAAGATAGTAATACTATTATAAACGTGTTAAATACTACTATAGAGTATCGAACTTTGTCAGGCTTCGGGCGTGTTATCCGTTGAAAATTTTGGCGAATAGGAAGATCGGATACATGGACGATTTGAGACTTTTAGGCAGCCAATATATACTATGGTGTCTGAAAACCAACTGGTTCGAAATCCAAGAAAGACGACCTTTTAGTACTCGAACCAATAATTACTGAAAATAAATAGATTTAATATTATATAAAATTTTCAAAAAAACAAAAGCCGCTACTGTAGCGGCTTCTATGCTTCTCGTGATCCGCATTGGATTCGAACCAATGACCCTCACTTACAACAACTGTTCCAACTGGTGGAATATCACTACCAGCGAACGGCCTTTTTCAGAAAGGCTGTATTCTATATGCAGGGTTTTTAGTTTGATGGTGGTTTTATCCAGTATGCCTTGTTCTTCCAGTTCGCGCAAGGCTACGGCTACCGATTGCTTACCTGCACCGGGCATGGCACGCAGCAGTGCATTGAAGCGCACCGCCTCATCCAGTGTCGCAATCCATGTAGTTATTCAAACCCTATATCAGTCAAAAAGCGCAAGCAACAGACACACCATAGAATACCTAACCATAAAGTGGTATGATTGGAATTATTGTACTTATTGATGAATGTCACTATTCTTGGTGTTTAAATGATTATTTTCGTTCATTCAAACTAAAGGGAATAGTTATGCTGTATATGGATAAAGCGAAAAAGCAAAAGCTGCTTATTGTAAGTTTTGCCCCACTTATTGCCTTTATTGCTACACTTGGGTATGAATATGCCAGGATTGGAAAACTATTGGCTATCAGTGACCATCATACTATTATTGATAAAATCTGTGATTGCTATAACGCATTGGTAATCATGTATGGCTTTTCTGTTTTATTGACAATTTTTGTGCTGCTTTATTTCATTATACACATCGCCAAAATAAAAATGATGAATGGAGCAACTAAAATTTTGTGGATCGTCTTTTTAGCGGCTTTTATGCCTTTATCTTTTGTCGTATTCTGGTATTTACAGCTTAAAAAAGAGCCAAGGTATTTAGAAACAAAAGCTGACATTACATGATAACAACCGTTTACTTAAAGGGAGACCCTTGGCGAAACTCCTTTGTACACTTTTGAAGAATACTTTAAAATCTCCTCTATTAAACAATGCGAATACTAAGCGTTCCATCATAGCAGACGATGAAGGGACAATGTTTAATGAGTGATTACGTCAATGGACAAGAAAAACTTGTTTGGATGGATTCTGCTTGTAGGGAAATAGATGTGAATTAGCTGCGAATGGTTATTGTAAAAAAAAGAAAATTGCAGTGTAGTTAGACCTCAATAATTTAAAGAAGTGACTCTATAATAGTACTGATAAGAATCAATTGTAATAACAGTAGAGATCATGTTTATGTCTATTACACCTCTATAAATTGCATGTCTAAATTCGATGCAATGAAAAGAATCGTAATCTCCCTATTTATACTGGTGACTATTGTGGGGTCATCATGCAAAAAGAAAGAAACCATACAGACCCAACCCGGTACAGGTAGTTTTGACTTATTTTTCGACAACGTTGTAAAAACAGAGGAACTACTGCTTAACGATCATTGGTATATCAATCATGTCGGGGATTCCTTCCGCATTACAAAGTTTGATTACTACATCAGCAATGTAACCTTCCAAGGTACCTCAACATATGCTGAGGAGGAAAGCTATCACCTGGTTCGTGAATCCAACAGCAACTCGCAGAAGTTCACTATACAGAATGTTCCCGCTGGTACTTATGCATCTGTCAGTTTTCTTATCGGTGTGGACAGCATACGTAACATATCCGGAGCACAAAGCGGGGCTCTTGATCCCGCCAACGGCATGTTTTGGGATTGGAATACAGGATATATCATGTTAAAGTTCGAAGGACTCTCTCCATCATCCAGTGCTACCGCACAACAATTAATCTTCCATATCGGCGGTTTCAGTGGCTCCAGTAATACAATAAGGAAGATAACGTTGGTTTTTCCTTCACCAGTTACTATCGATAATAATACTTTCCAGTTGCATATCCAGGCAAATGCTGCACGCCCGTTCGGTTTACCTAATCCAGTGGACTTTTCTTTGCTTAATACTGTGCATATGCCGGGTGCCAATGCAGTAAAGATTGCCGAGAATTATGCTAACATGTTCTCATTGAAATCAGTAACGGCTAAATAAATATGAGTGGGAGAAGACATGATCGGAGGAATCACATAAACTCGAAACCGACTGCTGTCGGTCACCATCTTTGGCAAGTACGGGTATTGGGTGTCGGTAGGACCCATTCTTTGATATACTGGTAAACCTGACGACTCCGGCAGTATTATTTACTACGACTGACCACAGCCTGTATGGGGGCTAGCAATCGGCTAATACAGGAAGCTTTAAATTAAATAGGAGAGGGGGATCGCAATATGTAAAAGGCTCTTCAGCTCTTTTTTCGATATTCGCCAGTGCTTTTTAAACTTAATCCACACCCTACCCACACAACACATGGCAGTCTTATCTATACTTATAAATCTCAAATATTCTTCATACCTTCGCGCCTAATTTTTCAGTAGTTTGAGGCTATTTGTGCACGGTTGGTTTTGAGGGATTTCCGCAGCTTTCAGATGCTGTTTTTTGAGATTTGACAGATGAGCGCTAAGTACACAGAACATAAGGGATTGAATATGCCTACCATAGAGCAGGAAATACTGCGCAAATGGAAGGAGCAGGATACGTTTAACCGTAGTGTAGAGATACGCAATGGCAGGGAACCTTTCGTATTTTATGAAGGTCCGCCAAGTGCCAATGGTATGCCGGGTATCCACCACGTTATCAGCCGTACGCTGAAAGACCTGGTGTGCCGTTACAAAACCATGCAGGGTTACCAGGTGCGCCGCAAAGCGGGCTGGGATACGCATGGCCTGCCGGTAGAGCTGGGCGTGGAGAAAGAACTGGGCATCACCAAGGAAGATATAGGCAAAAAGATAAGTGTAGAAGATTATAACCGCAAATGCCGCGAGGTAGTGATGCGGTATAAAGATAAATGGGAAGATATAACCGAGAAGATGGGGTATTGGGTAGATATGAAATCGCCCTACGTCACCTTTGATAACAGCTATATTGAAACCCTGTGGTGGGCGCTGAAAACGTTGCATACCAAGGGCTACCTGTATAAGAGCGTCAGCATACAGCCTTACAGCCCGGCAGCGGGCACAGGCCTTAGCAGCCACGAGCTGAACCAGCCCGGCACGTATAAAGATGTGAAAGACACTACGATAGTGGCCATGTTCACCGCCGTGCAGAATGCGGAATCACAATTCCTGTATGATGCTACAGGCGGCGCACCCGTACACTTCCTGGCATGGACAACCACACCGTGGACCCTTCCAAGTAACCTGGGCCTTACCGTTGGTGCCAATATAGATTATGTACTGGTAAAGACCTTCAACCCATATACCCACCAGCCTGCTAATGTAGTACTGGCCAAGGCACTATTGGGAAAATATTTCAAGACAGAAGGGGAGAATGGCGATTTTGACGGCTACAATGCCGAGCAAAAGCTGCTGCCTTGGACTATCCTAAAAGAATTTAAAGGAAAAGATATAGAGGGTTGCCGCTACGAGCAATTGCTGCCATTTGAAGGTAACACCCGCGAAATAGCCGGTGGCGACCCCTGGCGTGTTATAACGGGCGACTTCGTTACTACCGAAGATGGTACAGGTATCGTACACACAGCGCCTGCCTTTGGTGCAGATGACTACCGTGTAGGTAAGAAAAACAACATCGGTATACTGGTGATGGTAGATAAAGAGGGCAAGTTTACCGACTACATGGGTGAATTCAGTGGCCGCTATATCAAGAATTACAAAGACGACCCGGACTGGAAAGATGTGGATGTGGATATAGCCGTGAAGCTGAAACTGGCCGGCCACGCCTTTAAGGTTGAAAAATACGAGCACACTTACCCACACTGCTGGCGTACCGATAAGCCGGTGGTGTACTACCCGCTGGATGCATGGTTCATAAAGACCACTGCCGTGAAAGACCGGATGATAGAGCTGAACAAAACCATCAACTGGAAGCCGAAGGCAACGGGCGAGGGCAGGTTTGGAAACTGGCTGGAAAACATGGTAGACTGGAACCTGAGCCGCAGCCGCTATTGGGGTACCCCGCTACCGGTATGGGTAAGTGAAGATGGCAGCGAGATAAAGTGTATAGGTAGCGTAGCCGAACTGAAAGAAGAGATAAATAAAGCTAATAAGGTGCTGAACATCAACCAGGATGCAGAGGAAATAACCAAAGACCTGCACAAGCCTTATGTAGACCAGATAGTGCTGGTAAGCGATAGTGGCAAGGCCATGACCCGCGAGCCCGACCTGATAGATGTATGGTTTGACAGTGGTGCGATGCCATATGCGCAATTGCATTACCCGTTCAATGCCAATCATGAAAAAGAACTGAAGCATAACTTCCCCGCCGATTTCATAGCTGAGGGTGTGGATCAGACCCGTGGATGGTTTTATACCCTGCATGCGCTGGGTGTGATGCTGTTTGACAATGTAGCGTATAAAACTGTAGTGAGCAACGGCCTGGTGCTGGATAAGAATGGTAATAAAATGAGTAAACGCCTCGGCAACGTGGTAGACCCGTTTGAGACCATAGAAAAATATAGTGCCGATGCCACCCGTTGGTACCTGATAACCAATGCCAGTCCGTGGGATAGCTTACGCTTTGATTTAGAAGGCATTAAAGAAGTGCAACGGAAGTATTTTGGAACCCTGTACAATACCTATCAGTTCTTTGCGCTGTATGCCAATGTAGATGGTTTCACCTTCAAAGAAGCCTATATACCTGTGGCGCAGCGCCCTGAAATAGACCGCTGGATATTGAGCAGCCTGCAAACGCTGGTGCAGGAAGTGACGGGCTATATGAATGATTATGAGCCTACACAGGCAGGCCGTGCTATGGAAACCTTCCTGGATGAGCACCTGAGCAACTGGTATGTGCGCCTGTGCCGCCGCCGTTTCTGGAAAGGAGAATATGAGCAGGACAAGATAAGCGCCTACCAGACACTGTATGAGTGCCTGGAAACGTTATCTATACTGATGGCGCCGATAGCCCCGTTCTTTGCCGACTGGCTGTTTACCAATATGAATAATGTAACGCATCGCCATGCGGAGCCATCTGTACATTTGGCAGAATACCCGATGGCCGATGAGGATATCATAGATAAAGACCTGGAAGAACGCATGCAACTGGCGCAGGATATATCATCGCTGGTGCTGTCGCTGCGTAAGAAGGTGAACATCAAAGTTCGCCAGCCATTGCAGAAGATACTGATACCCGTGCTGGATGCGCACATGCAAAAACAAGTGCAGCAGATAGAAGACCTGATAAAGGGCGAGGTAAATGTAAAAGCAATTGAATATCTCGTTGACACAGAAGGGTTTATTAAAAAGAAAATAAAGGCCAACTTCAAGTCGCTGGGTGCCAGGATGGGTGCTAAAATGAAGGCAGTGGCTGCCGCCATAGGCCAGATGGACCAGCAGCAGATATCAGCATTAGAAAAAGAACAAACATATATATTACATATAGAGGGCGAGCCTGTAGAGATCACCACGGGCGATGTAGAGATAATAGCGGAAGATATACCCGGCTGGTCGGTAGCTAATAAAGCCAACCTGACAGTGGCACTGGATATCACCGTTACCCCCGAGTTGCAAGACGAGGGCAATGCACGCGAGCTGGTGAACAGGATACAAAAGATTAGAAAAGAGAGTGGTTTAGAACTTACAGACCGGATAGCTGTTGAGATAGAAGATTATGCCCCTTTAAAATCTGCCATATTAAATTTCAGTGATTATATTTGCACGGAAATTTTGGCAGATAAGTTAGAGATTGTGCCCCAGGTTCAGGCAGGTACTGAAATTGAGGTTAATGAAGCAATTCTTAAAGTGTTAATATCTAAAAACGAGTAACGCTATGGCCACAAAAAAACCGGCAGCCAAACCAGCAAAAAAAACCATCGCACCAGCAAAGGGCGCTAAGAAAACCATGCCTGCTAAAGGCAAGCAAGCAGCACCGGCAAAAAAATCTGTGGCCAGCACTAAGAAGGCAGCACCCCCGAAAACCGTTAAGAAAGCCGCACCGGCCAAAAAAGCCGTTGTAGCCAAGGCTGCCCCTAAAAAAGCCGCACCTGCCAAGAAAGCTGCCCCTGCAAAGAGCGCAGCCAAGAAAGCAACCCCGGCAAAAAAGGTAGCAGCCACTAAAAAAGTGGACTCCAAAAAAACGAACGTATTGAAAAAGACAGCAAGCAATAAGACAGTTTCAGCAAAGTCAGCACCGGCAAAGAAAACAACAGCAACTAAAGCGGCACCTGCCCCTGCAAAGAAAGCAGCTGTAAAGGCTGCCCCTGCAAAAGCAGCGCCGGCTAAAAAAGCAGCACCTGCACCCGTAACTAAGAAGGCCGCACCTGCTAAAAAAGCCGCAGCCCCTGCTCCGGCACCACAACCTAAGCCTAAGCCGGCATCTGCCCGCAAATCAACATCATCAAAAAATACGGTGACCAAAACGGTTACCACGTTTGCAAAAGGGGCTATACCCAGCAGGCCGTCATCACAATCTGTTAGCAATACTACAACATCTGCATCACGCCCTACAGGTGGCTCTGCACGCAGTGCAGCTGCAGAAAAGAAACCCGGTGTAGTAGTAGCGCACCGCCGCCTGGAAAGTAAGGCCAAACAAGCTGATGAGGCAGGCAAAACAATGATTAATTATCAACCGGAATTTACACGTTCCATATTAGACGAACCAGAACAAGTGCAAGGACCCGTATACCGTTACAGCGATGAAGAGCTGAACGAATTTAAAGAACTTATAAACGGCCGCTTAGAGAGCGCGCGTAAAGAACTCGTTTACCTGCAAGGGCTTATAACCCGCAAGGATGAAGCAGGGACGGAAGATACCGAGAACAGGTATATGAACATGGAAGATGGCAGCGGCGCTATGGAGCGTGAGCAACTGGCACAGCTTGCCAGCCGCCAGATACAGTTCATCAACCACCTGGAAAAGGCATTGATACGTATTGAGAACAAGACGTATGGTATATGCCGCGTAACCGGTAAGCTGATAGACAAAGCGCGCCTGCGTGCGGTGCCACATGCTACCCTTAGCATAGAAGCTAAGAACGTGATGACGAAGAAGTAAGCTTATAATCAATTTGTTATAAAAACAGCCACTGTGCCTGCGTGCAGTGGCTGTTGGTATTACATGAAATATGCGTTTTTCAGAAGTTCAGAAATTCAAACAATGGCTGTGGGTTATATTGCCAAGTACTTTGGCAGGCACCCTTACAGGTATTGTTGTAGCGTTTACTGTTTCCGGTAGTAAGGATAAGATCTTTATTATCCTGCTATCTGTAATCGTTCCGTTGTCGGTATTGCTTCTGTTTGTCAATCTGAAGCTGGAAACAGAAGTTGACGATACGCGCATATTGCTAAGGTTTAAACCGTTTCTGCTTAAAGACCTCACCATACCCTGGACGGATGTGGCAGAAGCCAGCATTCGTAAATATAGCCCGTTGCTGGAGTATGGTGGCTGGGGATACCGTATGAGCCGCAAGCGCGGTAAGGCTTATAATGTATCGGGCGATAAAGGGCTGCAACTGGTGATGCATAACGGTAAAAGGGTATTGATAGGAACACAGCGTACGGAAGCGCTGCAGGTATTGCTGAATGAACTCTATCAACAAGGCATTGTAAAACCGCTTGCTGATGAAGCAAATGTGAAAAGCAGGTAGTAACTTACAGCTATACAACACCCGCTTATGTCATCTATCAATATCAAAAGGCTTCATCATGTACAAATATGCATTCCCGTAGGTTTTGAAGCAGAAGCACGACGTTTTTATACCGATATGCTGGGCTTGCAGGAGATAGAGAAACCTAAACAGATACCCGGTATCTGGTATCGAGTAGGTGAGAGCGAACTGCACCTGGGTATTGAGCCTGAAATGTACCCCACCAAACGTTTTCCATCATTTGAAGTAGAGAGCCTGGATGCGGTAAGAAAGCACCTGGCAGCTCACAATATTACCATAAAAGAAGAAAGCCCCATTCCGGGCTTTCAGCGCATGTCTTTTTTAGATCCGTGGAAGAATAAACTGGAGTTGCTGCAACGCAATGCTTAGCGGAAGAAGGACATGCCGTCTTCAATAAACTCGTGATTGTATTCGCCCAGGTATTCCTGCCTGAAGGCTACCATGCGGTCTTTCAGGTAAAAATCCAGTAAGGGGTTGTCATCCGTTATAATCCCTTTTACGTCAATATCCAGCGGAGTAGCGTTATGCTGCATAGCTATGCTGCTCACCACTTTGCTTTTATCTATCAGGTGGGTTATCTCAAAAGTATTCAACTGGCCTACTAACGGGAAGTAAAAGTCTGTCTTTATCTGTGCCGTATCGTAGCTGTTTTCCTTTCCCTTGGTGGCTACATACATGAAGTCGAAATTGGTTTTGCCGGGGAAGGATGAGAAGATGCGGCAGTTATAGCCTGCTTTTTGTATGGTGTTGTAAAGTAGCTTCTGCGCTGTGCCATTATCCGCATCGCT
>CAMLKS010000065.1 GCA_946480675.1 uncultured Bacteroidota bacterium | reverse complement strand
TATGCTGGATGAATTTGGCCCGAGGCGTGTCATAGATACACCTATTGCCGAGCTGGGTTTTGCCGCTATAGGCGTAGGTGCGGCTACTAATGGTACCCGCCCTGTAGTTGAGTTCATGACATGGAACTTTGCCGTGCTGGCGCTGGACCAGATATTGAACCACGCTGCTAAAATGGTATCTATGAGCGGCGGCCAGTTTAGCTGCCCTATCGTTTTCCGCGGGCCTAACGGTTCTGCCGGACAGTTGGGTGCACAGCACTCGCAGGCTTTTGAAAACTGGTATGCTAACATTCCCGGCTTGAAAGTAATTTCTGTTTCCAATCCATACGATGCGAAAGGCCTGCTGAAGTCTGCCATCCGCGATGAAGACCCTACCGTTTTCATGGAAAGCGAGGTAATGTATGGCGATATGGGCGAAGTGCCTGAAGAAGAATACCTGATACCTATTGGCAAGGCTGATATTAAGCGCGCCGGTAAAGATGTTACCATCGTATCTTACAACAAGATGATGAAGGTAGCACTGGCCGCTGCTGAAGAGCTGGCTAAAGAAGGTATCGAAGCTGAAGTGATAGACCTGCGTACCATCCGCCCGCTGGACTGGTTCACTATAGTAGAATCTGTAAAGAAAACAAACCGCCTGGTGATAGTAGAAGAGCAATGGCCATTTGCCTCTATCTCTTCTGAAATAAGCTATCGCGTACAGAAGGAAGCATTCGATTACCTGGATGCACCTATCCGCCGCATTACATCGGCCGATGCAAATATGCACTACGCACCTAACCTGGTGGCTGCATACCTGCCAGATGTGCCACGCACCGTGAAGCTGGTAAAAGAAGTGATGTATATGAAGAAATAAGACTTAGTCAAACATCTTTATAAAACAACAAAGCCTCCCTTACAGGAGGCTTTGTTGTTGCTGTTCTTCAAACTCTTTATAATCCTGTTCGGCCATCCGCAGCATTTTATAACTGGCTAGATAGTCAATAGCAAACCACATGATAAAAAAAGTAAAGAAGGCTGCTTTCAGAATCATTTCCTTTTCTGGCTTTGATGGGCTCGTAGGAGGAAAGACGATCCATAAGATTATGAAAGGCATAGTGTTGATACTGTTGGCCATCCGCATGTAGTAGCTGTTTCTTTTCTTCAATGATTTCAGCTTAATGAACCTGCCAATCAATACCAGCAGCATCAGCAGCCATATAGAAGAGCGCACAAGATTGCCACCGATGAAATCATATACTTTATTAACATCAGCCCATACACTGCCCTCGTGCACACCGTAGCCCAGCACCATTATCAGTATGAGATACAGCGGGGACATCAGCATTTTCTTTACCTCCTGCCAGTATATATGCTTGTATTTACGGCGGGTAGATAGGTCGAGCGATACCTTAATACTTAAAAAACCGCTATAACCAAACTCTGCATGCGCTTCGCGCATAGCTGTATTAAGGTCCAGCCTGGGTTCTTTTGCCAGTTTCTCTTCTACCTTGCACGCAAAGTGGTCCAGTATTTCGGCCTGCACTTCCGGCTCTCGAAAACCGCGTGTATAGATAAAGAATTTCAGTTCCTTCAGTTGTTCGGTGGTAAGTGTTACCTTATCCATTGCTCAGTTTCGGGTTTAAAATCATGTGTATAGATTCCATAGCCTCTTTCAGTGCCTGTATCTTTGATACCGTTTCTTTCTTGCCCCTCTTCGTCAGCATATAATACTTACGCATGCGGCCATCTACCGTTTCCGTAGTAGTTACCAGCATGCCATCGGCCACCAGCTTGTGCAGAGCGGGATATAGCGCCGCCTCGGTTATATTCATCCGGTTACCGGTCGCCTCTTTTACCGCTTTGGTTATCTCGTAGCCATACATGCGGCCATTGTCTTCCAATAGCTTCATGATAATGGTGGTGAGGCTGCCTTTTACTACCTGGTTTTGTTCCACACCTATAAAAAATTAATACCTAATGAAATTATGCATTTACCTAACAAAATTAGGTATGCCTGATAAAAATAACAAGAGGCAGATTAAAATTCCCCCTTTATATTTGGCGCTCCATGATAAAGAGAGTTAGTACAGAGGCTATCATTATTGGCGCAGGGCCTGCAGGTGCAGGTACATCCATATACCTTACCAAGGCAGGCATTCCCCATGTTATTATAGACAAGGCCACCTTTCCGCGCGATAAAGTGTGCGGCGATGGCTGCAGCGGCAAAACTGCTTTTGTGCTGCGGAAAGCTAACCCACAGTGGCTGGATGAGATATTCAGCATGCCGCAAAGCTTTATGCCCAGTCATGGCATCATCATGGTAGCCCCAAATGGCAGGGCTATTAATATACCCTACAAGCCCAACCGCCACCCCGATGAACCAGCTCCCGGCTTCACTACCCCACGAATGGTGTTTGATAATTTCCTGTTTGAAAAACTGCCGTCGCCATACACTACTATCTACCAGAATGCAAACGTGAAAAGCATCATCCGAAATAGCGATAATACCGTAACCGTAAGCTTTGCACAAGGAGAAGACACGATTGAAGTAACTGCCCTACTGATAGTAGGTGCTGATGGCGATAAAGGCATTACCCGAAAAACCATGATGGGTGAACACTTTTCGCATAAGGCATATACAGTGGGCCTGCGTGCTTATTATGAAGGTGTAGAAGGATTGCACAAAGAGAACTTTATAGAACTGCACTTCCTGCCTGAATTATTGCCGGGCTATTTCTGGATATTCCCCATGCCAAATGGCAGGGCTAATGTAGGTGTAGGTATTCTTTCATCGCGCATCCGCTCAAAGAAGATAAACCTGCGCGAGCAGATGCTGAAAGCCATTGAGAATAACCCGAACATCAGCCACCGCTTTAAAAATGCAAAGCTGGTAGATAAGATACAAGGCTGGGGGCTGCCTATGGGTGTAGAACAACTACCTGTTTCTGGCGACAACTACCTGCTGGTAGGTGATGCTGCCAGCCTGATAGACCCATTCAGTGGTGAGGGTATTGGCAATGCCCTGTACAGCGGTATGCTTGCTGCTTATGCTATAGAAAAAGCTATTCAGGAAAAAAACTACAGTGCCGCCTTTCTTAAAGAAGCCTACGACGGCCCGCTGTATAAACGCCTGGGCAATGAGCTGAAAATAAGCACATCACTACAGAAGCTGTGTCGCTTCCCGTGGTTGTTCAACCTGATAGCCAATAAGGCAAATAAAAGCCCTGAGCTTAGCAAGACCATCAGCTTTATGTTTACAGACCTTAACCTGCGCGACCTGTTCCGCAAGCCGTCGTTCTATGCCAAAATACTTTTCAACCGATAGTGCACCCTACAGGTACACTATCTTTCTTGAAAACTTTTTATCGCCTACTATGACCCGCATTATATATACGCCGCTGGAAAAACGTGGTGTTTGCAAGGTGGTATTGTTAATGCCGGCCATACCTTTTGTTTTGCTCTGATACACTTGCTTGCCCATAGCATCGAACATGGCTATTTGCAGGTCGCTGCCACCCTTAGTTGTCCACTCTACAATTATTTTACCATCCATGGTAGGGTTCGGGCTTACATTTACCAGGTTGTCATCTACCACCACAGGTATGTCATCTACAATCTCCACATCATCTATTGCCAAACCTTCCAATTCGCTACCGATATCACTTGAGAATATATAACGTAGTCGGATGGTGGGTATTCCCTTCGGCAGTGGTATAGCAGCCATCTGCCAGTTAGTAGCATCCTGCTTGCTCCATATATTATACAAGGTATCGTTGTACCAATTGCTACCCTCTTTGGCCTTACCCAAAGGCTGCCAGTTTACCCCATCTTCGCTATACTGCATAGCCGTGCCATCGCACAGCACTACACCGCAATATTCAATATCCAGCGCCATTTTAAACCTGTATAGCGGGTTGGTAAGCTTCGATATATCAAAGCACGGAGAATATAAATACGAAAGCTCGCCTGCATTGTACGTACCATCCAGGTTGGTTTTCCATGCTTTTTCTCCACCGGCAGCTCTATCTATCTTTGGCGATGCAGGCTTACCATATTCCCACGAGCTATTTACACCATCTGCAAACCAGAAACCGTCATTCACTTCAAAATTTTCCAGGTATGGATAAGACGTTATCAATGGTTGGTTGTGGAAGGTATAACCTATAATGCTATCGTTAGGGAGGTATGTGTCGCCGGTTGCTGCTACCCATATATCCAGCTTGTGCTGGCCTTTGGCGGTCATATCCATCAGTTGGGTAAAGGTGTAGTCCAGCGTTTGCTTGCCTGCTATCGATGCAATGGTTTCAGTCACAACAGGATTATTATCCAGCCTGTAGCTTACCTGCACATTGTTTTGCTGCTGGTTCACCCCATTGCGTAGTTTTACCTTCAATGGCACACTGCCTGTTAATCCACACTCCAATACCGCAGGAGATAGTACCTGCAGCAATTGCATATCATTTTGTACGGTGTACAGGCGTATATCATCAATGGTCAATCCCGAACCATAGTCCGGCATACTGATAAGAGACATATCATTCTGCGTAAATCTTACCTGGGTACTGGTTGAAAAGTTCTGCCCTGCATTCAGCAGCGCATCTGTTACCGATATAGAACCGGAACCTGTTTTTGTACCTATTTTTCCGGCAGCATAATTATAGGCATGTAGTGGCACCCATACCTGTAAGTCATTGCCATGTATCCACACCATGTTACTATCACGCACGCGTGGCCGGCTATGCATAATGTAGTTGAACTCCATGCGCACTTCTTCATTAGCAGCATTGTATGCGCCCATGTTAAAAGTACCTGTAAAGTCGTTGCGGTGATTTCCTGTTGTGTTATATACCGCATCCAGGCTTATAGATTTGCTGCCATTGATGGTAATATCCGGCTTTACAAAACTGCGCAGCCTGCAGGTATCAGAAAAGTTAGCATAGTCCCACCTGTCATCGGGAGATATACCCATACTATCATTACGCGTATCTACTATTGGCCAGTTCTCAAAGTCTATCAGCAGCGGGTTGTTAAGGCTGACAGGCGCATTGATTAACTGCTTCAACCTAGTGGACAGGCTATCATTGGCATGTTCTGTATCTACACCTGAAATATTCTGTACCGCTACCTGCACACTATATACCCCTTCTGCCGAAAAATCGAAATCGCCAATGTTTACCTGCACCGTATCGGTAGCAGGCACCGGTTTGGTAGCATTAAAAGATGCCCACGACGCGCTGTTAATGCTATACCATACCTTGTAGTTATTGGCAGGTGCATCATCCAGGTTGCGTATTACTACTTTTATATTTTCCGTAGTGTTTAGTTCTGTACTTGTAAAACGCCTGCCCGATGACGGCATGATAAGCTGCTGCACGGCAAGGTCTCCGTCCGATATGCTGCCAGCACAAGTACCACTATCAGGTTTGCGCTTCAGTGCGAGGCTTCTGTAGCCACTCACCCCATCTATCACCGGCCGCAGTGCCAGGTAATATGTACTATCTTTCGATAAACCACTGAATGTATAAGTAGTACCCGAAGTATTGCCAATCAGCTGCATATTCGGGCCTTCCTTTTTATAAACTTCATAGGTTGCTGCATTGGGTATTGCAGCCCAGTTGATGCGGATATACCCGGGACACTGCACCGCATCCAATGTTAATACAGGCTGGTCGTTTATGGCAAACAGGCCGGTGGTGAATACTTGTCCTTTATTATTTCGCGTCAGGCGCATCATACATTTACCACTGTTAATGCCTGCCGGCACTTCCCACAAATGCGTTCTGAATGACTGCGGAATAGAATTGTCAATAACCGTCCAGCTTGTACCGCCGTTTGTAGAATATTCCAGCGTAAAGCTGTTCTCATCTTCCGATGCATCCCAGTAGATACGTGCTGTATCTCCTGCTTTTAATGCTGCAGCGGTGGTAGGATAAGTGATATTAACCCCAACGGGTATATAGTCGTAGGCCACTACATAATCCTGGTTGCTGGCAGGTATCCTGAAGCCTTTTACCGTTACAGTATAGCTGCCTGCCTGCGGATTATTTATCACTATCTGTTCTGTATTGTTCAGCCTGTCTTCTTTTTCTGTAGCATTGTTCAGTATGTTAGCTGCTGCTGTATCTAATACCAATGGCTTATGCAGTGCTGATGCCGGTGTCGTCACTTCTACATCCAAATCATTTACCAATTGCGTTGTAGCCATAGGGTTGGCAGGTACATCATGCCAGCACAGCATTACTTTCAACTGGGCTGTATTGGCCGGTACATTTACTGTAAAGCTTTTTTGCTCACCATTTGTTACCGCATCTGTCCTAAACCTATTGTTATCCAGCATCAGCAGGCTGCGGTACAGGTTCATAAAGCCGAAACCAAAACGAAAGTCAGGCCCCGGGTTATCCATATCGGTAGCACCATTCAGCAGTAAAGTTTTCAGCACATCGGCCCTTGGGTTGGCAGGGCCGTTCAGTTGCTTATATCGTTCTGTAAGCAATGCTAATGCGCCTGCCACACAGGGCGATGCCATGCTGGTGCCACCGGCAGAAAGATATTCCTCCGATCGCGTAGTGGAATTGACAGCTACACCCACCGCAGTTATCTCTGGCTTTAATCTCCCATCTCTAACTGGCCCGCGTGAGGCATCCAATGCATTGACATATTCCTTGGTGGTACTTGTAACGACTATGTTATTCTTCGCCGGCTGGTAGCCACCTGTTACGGTACCAAAACCTTGCGGATAAGGCGAACAATTCAGGTTGCCATCATTACCTGCAGCAAATACGTGCAATACATCTTTATATTCCAGTGCCAGTTTATCTATTGCTTCAGAATAAACATTGTACTGTCCTGAATAACTACAGTTCTGAATGACGGCAGCATAAGAATTATTGGTTATGGTCATGTTGTGCAGCTGATACAAGTCGGGCGTTTCCTGCCATATTGCACTGTATAGGTGATTTACCAGGGTAGCGCCTGTAGCTACGCCTTCACCTTCTATGTCTATGATGCCAGCCCCACCCGCTATGCCATTTATATGCACACCATGGTCGGCATAGGCATTGGGGTTATAATTTATAATGCGGTCTTTCAGGTCGATGTGAAAGTTGCCGGATACATTATCGCCCACGCCTACTGTTACACCTTTACCGGATAAACCATAACCACCATTTAAGGGCGACAAGGCCCCGATATTAACCTTAGCAGCTGTTTTTGCCTGGTAGTTCAGCGGTTGCGGGTCGGCCTGCAGAGATATGTATTTAATAAAGTATGCGGCGGCTAGTGCTTTTATCTTTTCTGCCGGTATACTTATATTATATACCCCAACCTTGGGAATGGCGCCGCTTTCGATGGTTCCACCGATAGCAGTGATATCATGAGCTACATCTGCTATGCCATTATAAGTAGATACGACCAGCTTTACTAATCCTTTATTATAGAGTGCCGCTTTCACACCTTCATCCATTTTCCATACAGGGTCTATATCCGTAACACCATATACCACTGCCGGAAAACCGCTGCATTTATTTAAATCTATTATGGCTGTGTAGGTATGGCCGCTGATATAGTCGAGCAGGGTAATGTCCGATTGTATCAACATAGCTTTTTCATTGGCTGTTGCTATCTTTTTTAAATGTAGCAATACCTGCAGGCTGCCATTCTTTGCATTGTTATTCAGCCATACATCTGTATTGGCTACAACTGGTATGTTAGCATTCTTCAGCCGGATAGTTTCCTGCGGCCGAACTGTTTGCGCACCAACAGTATTGGTGCACAACCATACGACACTATATAAAACGATTTTACTGAAGGTATATTTTAAGGTTTTGACGGTAGACATACTGCCTGCTATATGATTTACTTTTACGTAATACAATTTAAGTTATAATATCCATTAATAATCCTGCTACAGCATATATTACGCTACTGCCGCGGATATTAAAGGTTTTTTTCGCTATATTTATAAATGCTCTTATTATTATAAAGTTTAAACCCATAAATTATATATAATGAAGAAAACGCTACTTTCTCTCTCTTTGCTATTATCCTCTTTTTGCTACACCAATGCCCAAACAACTCGTGTAAACTTCATGCACAACAGTTCGGATCAATCGCTCATGTCTCTTGATATATATATTAACGGCATCCTAACTGTAAATAACCTGAACTATCATTTTTCAAACCCAACGGTACATGTACCGGCAGCATTTCCAGTAAATATAGGCGTCGCCTTAGGTGGCAGCACAAGTGTTAATGATACTTTTTACAATTTAAACACAACATTGCTACCTACCAATGCCTATACAATGATATTGAACGGCATCGAGAGCATCAGCGGCTATTCCCCACTGGTTCCTTTCAGGATTGATGTATTCAGTGAAGCAAGGGAATTTGCAAATTTCCCAACCAATACAGACATCCTGTTTATTAACGGTTCTACAGACGCACCCATTTTAGATGTAAGAAGTGGTATTACTACCCTGGCCGATAACATTGCATTTGGCAACTACAGCAGTGGCTATTTTTCATTCCCCAGCAGTGATACTTTATTCAGATTAACGAATTCTACTGGTGCCAATACTATACGTACGTTGAATGCTCCATTCAACACTTTGAATTATGACGGGAAAGCCGGTGTGATAGTGACATCCGGCTTTATGGACCCGGCAGCAAACAGTAATGGCCCGGCATTCGGCGTATGGTTAGCCCCACCTACAGGTGGTCCATTTCTTAGATTGGTAAGTATCGATGGGGAAGATATTGCCCGTGCACAGTTTATCAATAATTGCGCAGATACTGTGGGCGATACGGTAGATATATATATGGATGGTAAGCTGGTGGCCGATGACCTGAGGTTCCGTACAGCTATGCCGTTTATGGATATGTTTGCGCAAACCCCGGTTACTTTTGATGTGGCACCTCACAACAGCACCTCCAATGCAGATGCTTTTTATACACAGACATTAACCCCTGATTCTGCCGGTAAATACATCTTTGTAGCGAATGGCATACAAAGCGCTATCAGATATAACCCCAAGCCAGCCTATACATTACATACTTATAACCAGGCACGGGAAGCAGCAACCAATAGCAGCAATACCGATGTATTATTTATACATGGCAGTACCGATGCACCTGCCCTTACCATATCGGAGGGGGGCAATACCTTATTTGCAAGTACTACTTATGGCAACTTCAGCTCAAGCGGGTATCAATCTGCAGCTACCAAAAATAGTATATACCGCGTACCACAAACCAGCGGAGATGTAGATTATGAAGCAAACTTCCAGACGTTAAGCTGGTATGGAGATGCTGTAACGCTTTTAGCTTCGGGCTTTGCAGATACTGCCGCAAACAATAAAGGGCCTAAAATGGGCTTGTATGCTGTAACCGGCAGGGGTGGTGCTTTTGTAAAGCTACCTGTAACAACAGTGGGTATCAAAGATGCTGTTAACACTGTGCAATTCTCCGTATACCCTAACCCTGCCAACAACATGATATATGTATCGGGCTTAGGTGTTGCGGAAG
>CAMLKS010000064.1 GCA_946480675.1 uncultured Bacteroidota bacterium | reverse complement strand
GCCCCCAGGCTTTGTAATGGAAGGTTATCAGTCTTTAGCGTTTTAACATTCAGTAATGGTATTTGATTATACCCTTTCCGAAAACCCACTAATATACTATCATTAAGCAGCAAAGGTTCATATCGAAAAAAAACAGGATTATCAATGACCGGCCCGATGTTAGCTTCAACTAACGTACCTTTTCTAAATTTAAAGTGCCGTACTGCCTGATCATTCCATACTGCATATATGTGCTGCTGCACATTTTTCACCAGCATGTTTGACTGCTTCGTTACTGTTACTTTATCATTCGAATCTATCTTTAATGAAAGCGTCATGTTCTCATCAAAAAACTGGGCAACAACAAAGTCTTTGAACTCCCAGATGTTATTTTTAGGAACAGCGACGGCACGCAAGTCATAACCGATCTTTTTATACGTATTGTTTCGAATGTATCCTAACTCTGTAGCATAGGTATATATCCATATACGCCCCCACTTGTCTTCTTTTAGCATCCATACATCATTCGTTGGCAGCCCTTCATTGGTACCAAACAGTTTAAAACTATAACCGTTATATTTCACCACGCCATTATCCGTGGCTATCCATATGTAGCCATATCTATCTTGTATAAAACTATATGTATTGTTAGTAGGCAAGCCATTTTTAACATTATGGTTAAAAATGTGCGAGGTATCGATGGCAGATACATGTATACATGTACAGATAATGCCTAGGATGGTGAATAGTAAGTTGCGCATTAACATGATGATTGTGGCTGTCCTACTTTGCTAGGCTTCGTATTTAAGGTTTCGTATAGTAAGCTTGGCTATAGTGCCGGTGTGAGGCTTTTCTTTATCAATGTATTCCAGGTATATATGCATACTCTCGTACTCTTTAAATATCTCTATAAGCTGTTGTGTAAGTTTGGTTCCATAGGAATCATATTTAGCCACACTTTCTTTTTTAATCTCTGACACACGTATACGTCCTACACCATCATCTTCAATAATACATATCAACTCAGTGCTCGACGCACCTTGCAGGAACTGTACATTCAGAAAACCTTTACCTTGTTTATGAAAGAGGCCATGTATAATGGCATTTTCCACCAAAGGCTGTATCAATAATGAAGGTATGCGTACGTTATCGGCGGGTATTTTATTCTCTACTTTAATAGCATAATCAAACTTCTCCTCGAACCTTGTTTGTTGCAATTCAATATATGTGCGCAGCATACTTATTTCTTCAGACAGGGTTACGTAACGTTCTTGTGAAGATTTGAGGTATGAACGCAAGAGCCTCGAAAATTTGCTTACGTGAAGATAAGCTTCTTCAAACCTTTTTTTATTAATGAAGAATAGGGCAGTACTAAGGGCATTGAATATAAAGTGAGGATTTATCTGCGAATACACAGCACGCAACTCAAGATCCAACAAATTGCTTTTCTTTTCATTGGCACTGCTTACATAGTGGCGTGTAAGCAAAATGGTAAGCGCCAGTAATGAAACAACCAAAACAATACCCCCTACCCAAAACACAATTTTCCATGTAGTGGTTTGCCACCAATAAGGTGTTTTGTAAATATAAAACCTGTATAACCGTGTCTTCCACAAATCATCTACCGCAAAGCATTCCACTTCGTAATACTTATCCGACTTCAGCTCTTTCCATGATATAATGCCAGATTGGGCTTCCTTCCAAATGCTTTCCTTTTTTATTTTATAGTAGTAACGCCTGTCGCCTTTACCAAAAAAATTAATAACATCTATACCAAATTCAGTAACGTCGGAACCGAATTGCAGTGTATCGCCATCATGTATTTCCCTGGCATATGGCACATTCAATAATAACGACATAATACTGTCTCCATTACCGATATTCAGTTTTGAATTAGTAAGCACACTATCTAATTTGACAGAAAACACACCATTATCGGTACCTAAAACCAAAGTAGATGATGGTGCTACCTGTGCATAATTTACAGCATTATAGAACTGGCATTGTGGATTATAGACGTAATGAAAATCGCCTACGTAATGCGGGCCAATAATTTTGGCAACCGCGACACCAAAATTACCATATAATATTAAAGATTTGTTGTGTACCAGTATCTTGCAGACAGTGAGGTTTACGTTCGTTTTAACTACTTTGAAAGCCCGTTGAATATTGTTGTATATCAGCAACCTTTTATCTGTAAGTATATATATGTTCTGAAAACTATCAATTGCTATTCCATATACTGCGCGAATGCCTATCTTTTTGAGCATCTCTTCATTGAAGGAGACTTTTTCTTCAGTAACAGGATCGAGGCATATGATCTTGTAGCGATTGTAAATCCAGTATTTATTATTCAGCCCGTCATAAGTATAATTGGTAAACTTTTCATAGATAAGCTGCTTATTGACCACTGAAGTATCAGACACTTCGAGTTTAGATACATCGGTTTGCCCCACCAGCAAATATTTACCGGGGGCGTAGTCGTGAAAAGATGCAACAGACTGCACCATATACCGCTTTACAGAATCTGCAAGGGTCATTTGCCCGTCTGCTTTCTTTGATGGTATATATTTGGGATAACCATGGGCAGCCGTTACATGAATCAGTGATTTGTTATACGGAATAAGGTCTTTCAGCACACCGTTTTCAATCACATTGAAGCGGTGTAAAGATGCAAACATCATATTTTTGATATTGTCCCCTTTCGCATACCTCACCTCCCGAATGTTGCCAATATCCGGTTTCAATATTTTACCTGCAGCATCTATGCAATAAAAAAGCCCGCTTTTGGTATCTGTATAACATTGGGTACTATCTTTCAAAACACCTGCAGGCACTGCATTTACCAATAAGCTGGAATACGGGTGACGCTGAAATTCCATTGCAGTTTGCGGACGCATCCACACACCCTGATTGGAAGTGAACCATTGATTATTGAATACATCATTTCCAAAAAATGAAACCTGCACATTGGATGGTAAAAATGAACTTGTTGGGATTTTATTAATGAGTTCCAGGTTGTAGTTGAGTCTGTAGATGTTATTGTTAGTAATAACTTCCATAGAGTCGGTGTACGGAAATATAAGGTATATAAACTCATCGGGTTTACCACCCAGATCCACCAGGTTCAGTTTCTTTTGGAACTTACGGATAGAGGTATCTTTGTTACCAAGCGTTCCCAACAGTATGGAATTCCCTTTAAACTGATAAAAAAATATTTTATTACGGGCTATAAAGGCTCTGTTTACGCTCAGCAACTCTGCACTTAATGAAAACCTGAATACGGGCTTTAGCTGGAACCTGTTATTCTTTACAATTACTTTACATAGCTGACCGTCGCTCACACGATGCAGGTAATGTTCCTGCTCTACACTCCGATATAGTGCAAAAAGTGGCATGCCAATATTAAAGCGTATCAACTTATCTTCCGGCGTTATCATAGCTATACCTACGCCGCTTGTAATGCCGTAACTAAACACTATTTTATCACCTACCTGGTGAATATCATAAGGGTTGGTATATTTTTCAGAAAAATTGTACTTAATAGATGTATACTTGTCATTGCGTATGTAGCCAACAGTAGATGCAAAACTGTGCAGCCATATACGCCCCATAGTATCTTCAAACAAGTGAAACACATCACTTACCGGCAGGCCATCGTTGGTATTAAAAACCTTAAAAGTAGAGCCGTTATATTTCACTACACCGTTATCGGTAGCAAACCATTGATATCCCTGCTTATCGGTAATGAAACTATAAACATTGTTTGCAGGTAGTCCTTTACCCAAGTAAAAGTGTAAAAGGGCAGAGCTATCCGTATGTGCATGAGATTCAGAGCCGGCACATAAGCACAAAATTAATATTATGGCAATTCTTATACAACGCATCTGCCGAAAGCAATAAAATTCTTCATGCAAATACAATAATACATTTTTAGAATCAGCTTTTAAGCATCTGTGGCTGCGAATAGCAATAACTTTGTATCATAAACATGGCCATTATGGGAGACATCCGTTCGAAAGAGGATATTGAGTTGCTGGTGAATAGTTTTTATGACAAGGTGCGTAAAGATGATGTGCTAGGCTACATCTTCCAACAGATAATAGGCAATGACTGGTCGCATCACCTGCCCGTTATGTATAGCTTTTGGGAAACGGTGCTGCTGAATAAAGCAAGCTATACAGGCAACCCCGTAAAAAAGCATATTGAAATAGATAAGAAAATACAGCTGCAACAGGAGCACTATGATCGCTGGCTACAGTTGTGGCACAAAACACTGGACAGCCTGTTTGCAGGTGAGGTGGCAGAAACTGCCAAAATAAGGGCAGCAGCTATGATGCAGCTGATAGATATGAAAGTGCAGTGGGCGCGTGAAGGTAAATCGATATTGTAGTTGCGCCGCTGTATCTTTATAGCATGTATGCTTTCACCATCAGCGGCAGGCTGATAGACCTGCACCAGCGCCGCATTTATCCCGCAACCATTACTATAGATAATGGCATCATTACTACTATTACAGAAACGGAAGATGCGCCGGAACAATTCATCCTTCCCGGCTTTGTAGATGCACATGTGCACATAGAAAGCTCTATGCTGGTACCTACAGCTTTTGCGCGTATGGCTGTGGTGCATGGTACCATTGCTACGGTATCAGACCCGCATGAGATAGCCAATGTATGCGGCATACCGGGTGTGCAGTATATGATAGACAATAGCAGGCATACACCCTTCAAGTGCTTCTTTGGCGCACCATCCTGCGTGCCGGCAACCTTTTTTGAAACGGCAGGTGCGCATATAGACGCGAAGGCTACCGAGGAACTACTGCAGAACCCTGATATATGGTACCTGGCTGAAATGATGAACTACCCCGGTGTATTGTATAAAGATGCAGAAGTAATGGCGAAGCTGGGCGCTGCCAAGCGTATAGGTAAGCCCATAGATGGGCATGCGCCGGGGCTGATGGGCGAAACAGCAGCACAATACGCTGCTGCGGGCATCACTACCGATCATGAATGTTTTACACTGCAGGAAGCGCTGGACAAGATAGCTGCCGGCATGCAGATACTGATACGGGAAGGTAGTGCCGCCAAAAACTTCGAGGCCCTGCATTCACTGATAAGCACACATCCTAAGCATGTAATGTTTTGCAGCGATGATAAGCACCCGGACGACCTGGTGCTGCATCATATTAATGGGCATGTAAAACGAGCCTTAGAAAAAGGGCATGACTTATTTAATGTGTTGACTGCTGCATGCGTCAATCCGATACAACATTACAAACTGCCGGTGGGACAATTGCGCGTGGGCGATGCTGCTGATTTTATAGTGGTGAATAATACTACAGACTTTGCGGTATTGCAAAATTACATTGGTGGCAGGGTGGTATATGATAAAGGCAAAATATTACTACCTGAAGTAGCTGTAACCCCTATTAATAATTTTGATACTAATCCAAAAGCCATTACAGATTTTGCTGTATCCGTAGAAGAAGGCAAACAACAAATACGCGTGATAGAAGCCATAGAGGGCCAACTGGTAACGAATGAGCTGGTATTGCCAGCATTAATACAAAACGGGCAAATAGTAAGCGATGTAACGAATGATATACTGAAGATAGCCGTTGTAAACCGGTACACTAAAGATGCCCCGGTAGCTACTGCCTTTATTAAAAACTTCGGTTTAAAGAAAGGTGCATTGGCTTCTACCGTAGCGCACGACTGCCATAATATAGTGGTGGTTGGGACAGATGATAATGCTATTACAGCAGCTGTTAATGCACTCATAGAAAGCAAAGGCGGTATTGCGGTAGCAGAAGATGCAAGCACTGTTTTGTCTATGCCATTGCCTATAGCAGGTTTGATGTCTGCAGAAGACGGGCATACAGTAGCAGCGCAATATGCAGCACTGGATGCGAAGGCCAAAGAATTGGGCACATCACTGAAAGCACCTTTTATGACCTTATCGTTTATGGCCTTGCTGGTGATACCATCGCTAAAGCTAAGTGATAAGGGACTGTTTGATGGAAAGGCATTCCGGTTTACAGATGTAACTTTATAAAAACAGAAAAGCCCCTCGTTGAGGGGCTTTTTATTTATAGCAACTATTTTATTTTTTATTGTATTCTTTCAGTGCAGCTTCCAGGCAATCCATAGCGCCATTGATGTCTTCTTTATTCAACACATATGCCAGGCGCACTTCCTGCTTTCCTTTTCCCGGTGTAGCATAGAAGCCCGCAGCAGGTGCCATCATTACCGTAGCACCATTATGTGAGAAAGACTCCAGCAACCATTGGCAGAATTTTTCGCTGTCATCCACCGGCAGTTCGGCCATAGCATAGAAAGCACCACCGGGCATCGGGCATTTTACACCTTCCATAGTTTGCAGGCGGCTCACCAACAGGTCGCGGCGGCTGTTGTATTCTGCATGTACTTCGCTGAAGTAATCTGCAGGCAGGTCTACCGCTGCTTCACCCAATATCTGGGCGAACGATGGCGGGCTCAGTCTTGCCTGTGCAAATTTCATAGCTGCATCCAGCACCTGCTGGTTGTGCGTAACGAATGCACCAATACGGCCACCGCAAGCACTATACCTTTTAGAAATAGTATCCATCAGTATAGCATGCTGTTCCAACCCTTCTAATGAAAGTGCAGAGATGTGTTTTTTCCCATCGTAGCAAAACTCGCGGTAAGCTTCATCGCTAAACAAAAACAAGTCGTGTTTCAGGCATATTTCTTTCAGCACCTCCAGCTCTTCGCGGCTATACAGATAGCCTGTAGGATTGTTGGGGTTGCATATCATTATAGCTTTGGTACGCGTAGTGATCGCTTTTTCAAAAGCCTCTATCGGCGGTAGTGAAAAACCATCGTCTATGCCAGATGGTATCGGCACTATCTTGATACCGGCGCTGGTAGAAAAACCATTATAGTTGGCATAAAATGGCTCAGGGATGATGATCTCATCACCCGGGTCCAGGCAGCTCATTATGCCAAAGAGGATGGCTTCAGAACCACCTGTGGTAACGATTATCTGGTTGTGGTTTACATTTACGCCATTGCGCGCGTAGTATTCCACCAGTTTTTTACGATAGCTTTCAAAACCTGCGCTATGGCTATACTCCAATACCTTCATATCGGTATGGCGAACGGCATCCAGTATAGCTTTAGGTGTTTCTATATCTGGCTGGCCAATGTTAAGATGATAAACCTTTGTACCCTTCTTTTTCGCAGTTTCTGCATAAGGTACCAATTTCCGTATGGGGGAAGGCGGCATTTGCGCCCCGCGATGTGATATTACCGGCATGGCGCAAAATTAAGCGAATGCACCATTGTTTCAACAACCTGTAAAAGAAATAGCCGCCATAAGGCGGCCATTCTATATTCGTCATGTTTCGTCCGGTATTAATTTCCCGGTTCTTTGGCAGCTACCACCACGCCTTTTATCTGCAAGTCGTAACGCTCATTGCCATTTGGCACTTTAGCATTAGACTTTACATAAATATGTTTATTGAATGGCGCTACATGGCCCTTGGTTGTATAACGCACCACTATTTTACCCGTTTTACCAGGCAAAATGGGTTGTTTGGGCCATTCGGGAGTAGTACAGCCGCAGTCGGCCTTTGCATCTACTATAATAAGTGGTTCTTTACCCACGTTTGTAAACTCAAAAGCATGTTCTGCCACCGGGCCTTCCTTCAAAGTACCGAAATCGTGAACATCTCCGTTCTTGAACTTAAACTCTGCACCCTGTGCATAAGCACCTGCAGTGGCACAAAGCGTAAGAAACAATGCTGCTACTATCTTCTTCATCTTCCGGTTATTTTTCAGCTAAAAGCTATTCTTAGTTTGTTTTTACCATTGATTTGTTGGCAGGCACTGAATTTTCAGGTGCTTTGTCAACTGTACCTTTGATCGTCAGTACTTTAGTACCGGCGTTAGATACCACAGTAATGGCTTTTGTAAACGGACCTACACGGCCTTGAGTGCTATACACCGCTTTGATGCTACCGGTTTTACCAGGCAGTACGGGTTCTTTAGAATAAGAAGGTGTAGTGCAACCGCAGGAAGCCGTTACATTAGAAATTATGATGGGTTCTTTACCCGTATTCTTAAATTTGAATTCGTGTTCAGCACTCGGGCCTTCAGGCAGGTTGCCAAATTCGTGCACATCGCCTGTGAAAGACATGTTTTCAGTGGTCAGTGTTGTAGATGTCTTAGCCTGAGGAGCGGCTGCCGGAGCAGGTGCTGCGGCTGTAGTAGTAGTGCCATGGTTGTGACCTGCATGCGAATCTTGCGCCATAGCAAAGCCTGTAGCCATAAACACCATACCTAAAGAAAGTAAAACCTTTTTCATTTTTTCTGGACTTTTAAATGAGTAAAACAAATTTAATACCTAAGACAGTTACAATACCCCTAAAGGGTTGTTAATCCCCTGTTAACTATGGTGTATTTTTGGGTCTTACCACAAAAATAGCTATTAAGCTTCAATAAAACACCCGTTTTTACTACAGTATATGGAACAAGACATTAAGAACGCATTAAATATAATAAACAGCGGGGGCACTATCCTTTACCCTACCGATACGGTATGGGGCATAGGCTGCGATGCACTGAACGAAGCTGCGGTGGATAAAGTTTTTGCTGTAAAGCAGCGCCCGAGAGAGAAAAGCATGATTGTGCTGCTGGCAGATGCCAGGGATATTCTGCAATATGTAGCTGCGCCACCGCCAGATATCATAGATATGGTGGAAAGTTTTGAGAAGCCTACAACCGTGATATATGAAGGGGCTATAGGCCTGGCAGATAATGTGATAAACGAAGATGGAAGCGTAGCGATACGCGTAACGACCGATCCTTTTTGCAAAGCCCTGATAAAACGCTTGCAGAAGCCTATTGTCTCTACTTCAGCCAACATCAGCGGCGCACCTACGCCGGCAACCTTCAGCCAGGTATCGGAAGCTATAAAAACCGGTGTAGATTATATAGTGCAACACCGCAGAGACGATGAAACCATAAAGCCACCATCGCGATTAGTGAAAATGGATGATGAGGGCCATATGACCGTTTTACGTCCGTGATATCTCTTTTAGTTGTTTTAGCTTTGCGCCCGTATGGATATTACCTGCACGCCCGAAGAACAGTATTTGTTTGACCTGATAGGAGCTACTGCACAAGAGATGCAGATGGATAGCTACCTGATAGGCGGCTTTGTGCGCGATAAAATAATAGGCCGCCGCACGAAGGATGCAGATATCGTGTGCCTTGGCGATGGCATAGACCTGGCCCATGCAGTGGCCAAAAAGTTGCCGCACCGGCCCAGTGTCAATTTCTTTAAAAACTTTGGTACCGCACAGTTTAAATGGCATGGCTTTGAAGTAGAATTTGTAGGGGCGCGTAAGGAATCATACAGGCAACACTCCCGCAAGCCGGAAGTAACACCCGGCACTCTAAGCGATGACCAGCTACGACGCGATTTTACCATCAATGCTATGGCCATCAGCCTGAATAAAGCAGACTATGGCAAGCTGGTGGATCCATTCAACGGCATGCAGGATATTAAGGACAAACTGATACGCACACCGCTGGACCCGGATATCACCTTCTCTGACGACCCTCTAAGGATGATGC
>CAMLKS010000063.1 GCA_946480675.1 uncultured Bacteroidota bacterium | reverse complement strand
AACTTGGCCAGCGCCACTTCCCGTTCCCGCTGCTCCATGGCACCGTGGTAAAATTCGTTGTTGATACCTTTCTCGGTAAGATAGGCACTGGTGCGCTCTACGGCTTCGCGGTGATTACAGAAGACGATGGTAGAACGGTTGAGTATGCACAATAAGCGGAACAACGTATCCAACTTGTCGCGGTCATCAGACAATACCTGTTTTACTTCCAGCCTTACTTCCTTGGCTTCTTCGCCGGTGAGGAAATCGAGCGTAGTAGGTTCGTTCAAACCTACAAAATCGGGTATCTCTTCGGGGCGCGTGGCCGATGTAAGAATGCGCTTATTGATATTGGGCAGGGAATCGATGATAAACTCTACCTCTTCCTGGAAGCCCAGGTCAAGGCATTTATCAAACTCATCCAGCACCAGTGTATGAATGCTATCTACGGTAATATTGGTACGGCGGATATGATCGCACAGGCGGCCGGGTGTTCCTACTATTACAGCAGGCGGCTGCACCAGATTGTTCTCCTCCGTTTCGCGCAGGTGGCCACCGTAGCAGCAGGTAATTTTCAGGCCCGTGCCCATGCTGCGGAATACTTGTTCTATCTGCAAGGCCAGTTCGCGCGATGGCACCACGATGAGCGCCTGTGTAGTCAGTTTGTTATCAAAATCGAGCAGTTCAAGTATCGGCAGCAGGAAGGCAAGGGTTTTGCCCGAGCCCGTGGCCGAGAGTAATATCACATCATCCTCCGCCCCACTATGTTTCAGCGCAGCCTCCTGCATAGGGTTGAGCGCTTTGATATTAAGATTGGTAAGTATGCTATCTATATCGTAATTTTTCTTTTGCATTACTGCAAAAATACAGAAAATATGTGATATATAGATATTGGTGGGGGGTTGATTGGTTAACCGGTTGATAGGTTGATTAGTTCATCATATAAAGAAATATTTCCCGCAACCAAACAACTGCATATATTTGCAATCAAACAGTTGCGAAAGCTATGAGAAAACTAAAACTACAAGTACAGATATCTATAGATGGCTTTGTATCTACCGGGCCGAATGATGAACAAACATGGGTAACCTGGGCATGGGAAGAGATACGTCCGCATGTGCTGGCACTGGCAGACAGCAGCGATGCCATACTGATAGGCCGCAAGCTGGCGGTAGATTATATCCCCTATTGGGAAGATGTGAACATGCAGCCCGATAACCCGATGTATGAAGTGGCCACCCGCATTACGGCATTGCACAAAGTAGTATTTACCAAAACCATGAGCGAAAGCACCTGGCCCAACACCAGCATAGCCACCGGCGATATTGTTGCCGAGGTAAACAAACTGAAACAACAACCGGGCAAAGACCTGATTGTATATGGCGGTAGCTCCTTTGTATCGGCATTGATAAAGGAAGGGCTGATAGATGAGTACCACCTGTTTGTAAACCCGGTAGCACTGGGCAAGGGTGATGGTATTTTTGGCGGGCTGGATAGCTTTCGCCAGCTGAAACTGACCGACAGCCAGGTATATAACAGCGGCATTGTGCGCCTGCAATATGAGCCTAAATAGCAAATAGTTTTCACTGATAGCCTGTGCGGAGGCATTTATAATTTTATATCCTGGCAAACCTTTAAGTTTACCGGGATTTATTTTTTGCATACATGTCTTACTGCACTGTTATAGAATACATGCCTGAAGAAAAAAAGGCGCTACATAAAAACTACCACGATAACCATTATGGTTTCCCTATACATGATGACAACGAACTGTTTGGCAGGCTGCTACTGGAGATAAACCAGGCAGGACTGAGCTGGGAAACCATATTGAAGAAAGAAGCTGGCTTCCGCAAGGCATATCATAATTTCAACCTCAAGAAAGTAGCTGCCTATACAGAAGCCGATAGGGAAAGGCTGATGCAGGATGCAGGTATCATCCGCAACCGGCTGAAAATAAATGCAGCCATAGAAAATGCCAAAACCATATTGCAACTGCAAAAAGAATATGGCTCTTTTGAAAAATGGCTGGAAGCCAACCATCCGAAAACTAAGGAAGAATGGGTGAAGTTGTTTAAGAAAACCTTCCGCTTTACGGGTGGTGAAATAGTGAATGAATTCCTGATGAGCATAGGCTACCTGCCCGGCGCGCATGATAGCAACTGCAAAGTGTATAAACAGGTGCTGAAAGAAAAGCCCATGTGGAACAAGAAGTAGCTAGCAGCGGTTGCCCGGCTTTATTCCATTTCTTTCAGTAATCTTTTGGCCTCCCTCTTTTGCGGGCCGCCTTCATTCACTATGCTTTCCAGTATTTCTTTGGCTTTTTGTGTTTTGCCAAGCGCTGTGTAACATTTAGCTGCACCAACCGCAGCGGCTTGCCTGCGTGCGCGGTTTTCGCTGCCGCGCATTTCTTTGGTATATACATTCAGGGCATCGCCATAGCTCTTTTGTGAAAGGAGTTTATCGGCTTTGTCCAATGCATCGGGTTCTGTATTGTCTTTCTTTCGTGTGCCTGCGTTTACTTCTTTTAGTTCTGTTTCATTATAGCTGTTGCCGCTTCTTGCAGTTGCTACATTTGCAGTACTCCGGGCTGGCATCTTTTCTACCTGTTCAGTTACCAATGGCACTTTATATGCCGTTATAACCACTTCTTCATCCTGCACACCTTTCGGTACCGCACGTTGCTCATCATTCTGCTGATTGCGGGCAGATGTTTCGTATTTCGACTTTTCAGGGTCTTTCATAGCATCCAGCACCACTGCCGCCGACTGCTGCTGCGCCAGTTTTTCCACTTTATTTGCCAGTTTTTTAAAAATGCCGGGGTTTTCGGGTTTCGGTTGTGCAGGTGCTACTTGTGCTGCGGCTGCCACACGGTCGGTTGTTTCCGGCCTGTCGGTGGCATCAGCATCCTGGTTACCGGGTAGAGCCGCAGCGGCTATTGCTTTTTCATCCGGTGCCGGTTCCTCGTTCATGGCTATCGGGCTGTTTTTATCAGCAGGTATTTCCTGTGCTATGGTCGGCGAGGTATTAGCTATGCTATTTTGTGTATTGCGGTAATACCAAAAGCTACCCACCATCAGCAAAAGTATAGCCGCAATGGCAGCGGTGCGCCATAGTGGCTGCACATTGCTTTTTTTCTTTCTTTTAACCTGGTGATGGTAATGTGACTGCGTAGCGGTAATGGAATTCAGATGTATCTGCGGGTTATGCAGGCCAAAATGATCCTTCAGGAAACCACCATCAGGTTCTGCCATGGCCGCCAGTCCGCCTTCCTGCTGTTCAAACAGGCCTTCTACCGCATCGCTGCACATGGGGCAAGCGTTAAGATGCACCTCTGCAGCGTGTGCCTCCTCGTTGGTCATGGCACCGGTTACATAGTCTTTCAGCTGCCTCCGGGTAAGGCAGGTACTGTTATCGAATATGTGTATCAACTGCTCCTTGCTCATAATTTCACGTTCCGCGACGCCTCCAGTTTTATTTTCAGGTTACGCCTGCCATTCTGTATGGCACTTTTCACCTGCATTACGGTATAACCGGTTTGTACGGCAATTTCTGCGTATGTTCTTTTTTGTAGATAAAACAACTCAATACAGGTACGTTGTTCCTCATTCAAAACCTTTATCGCAGCCTCCAATTGCTCAAGTAATTGTTCCTGTTCTATCTTATGATGCCAGTCCTCCTCAAATTCCATATCGCCAGCATCACCTAATTTACCATTTACCACCGGCACTTGTTTGCGCAGCTGCATAAAGCAGTGGTTTTTTGCTACCTGGTATAGCCAGGGTTTAAAACTTTCCACCTTAAAGCGCTTGAGGTCTTCCAGCAGTTTTATAAATACCTGCTGCATAGCATCTTTGGCGGCATCGGGGTCTTTGAGGTATTTCAGGCATACGCCATATACCAGGTGCCCATACCTGTCGAACAGGCAGGTAAATGCCATATGCTCATTTCTGTGCACATACCGGAATATTAATTCCTCGTCCGGCAATTTCCTGTATTCTCCCTGCGGCACCGTGGTTTCCGTTTTATTTAAAATTACTGATAAATATGGCTACAACCCGCCATACGACTGTTATATTGCAAAAACTGTTCCATGATACCATATATGCGAAATACCTATGATTTTATATCTCAAACCGCTATATTTGCCACACTTAAAATTTTAACGTTATCTAATCATTATGGGTTTATTCTACCTCGTACCGGCCTTCGGTATTCTTGCCTTGCTGTATACAATGATAAAAGGCTCCTGGGTGAGCAAACAGGATGCGGGAAACGACCGCATGAAAGAAATTTCGAAGTACATAGCCGAAGGCGCTATGGCCTTTCTGAAAGCTGAGTATAAAATACTTACCTATTTCGTAATTATAGCCGGCTTGCTGCTGGCTTTCATGGGTTACAGCAATCCTAAAAGCAGCTGGATGATAGCGGTTGCCTTTGTAATAGGTGCGGTATTCAGCGCGCTGGCAGGTTTTATAGGTATGCGCATAGCTACCAAGGCCAACGTACGTACGGCCAATGCGGCACGTACCAGCCTTAGCAAAGCACTGTCTGTATCTTTTGGCGGTGGTGCGGTGATGGGCCTGGGTGTTGCCGGCCTGGCGGTACTGGGTTTGGGTAGCCTGTTCATCATTTTGAAAATGATATTTGCCCCCGAAGCCGGTGTTGACAGCCTGGAAATGGAGCGTACCATTGAAGTACTGACCGGCTTTTCACTGGGTGCTGAAAGTATTGCCTTGTTTGCACGCGTAGGTGGCGGTATCTATACCAAAGCTGCCGACGTTGGTGCCGACCTGGTAGGTAAAGTAGAAGCAGGCATACCCGAAGATGACCCGCGCAACCCGGCCACTATTGCCGATAACGTGGGCGATAACGTAGGTGACGTAGCAGGTATGGGTGCCGACCTTTTCGGTTCTTATGTAGCTACCGTATTGGCAACCATGGTACTGGGCCGCGAAACAGCTTCTGTTGATAATTTTGGTGGCTTCGGGCCGATACTGCTGCCGATGCTGATAGCAGGTGTGGGTATCGTCCTTTCGATAATAGGTACTATGATGGTGCGTATATCTGATGGCGCAGGCATCAGCACCAACGCGGTACAAAAAGCACTGAACCTGGGTAACTACGGCTCTATGGTGCTGACGGCTATCGTTTCTTATTTCCTGGTTATGAACATCCTGCCTGCAAGCATGACGCTGCGCGGACATGAGTTCAGCAATACACAAGTGTTCGGCGCTATCATGGTAGGCCTTGTAGTAGGTACACTGATGAGCATCATCACCGAGTATTATACAGCTATGGGCAAACGCCCGGTAATGAGCATCATCCGCCAGTCGGCTACCGGCCACGCTACAAACGTTATCGGCGGCCTGGCTATAGGTATGGAAAGTACATTCTTACCCATATTGGTACTGGCAGGTGGTATCTGGGGTTCTTATGCTATGGCTGGCCTGTACGGTGTGGCGATAGCTGCTGCGGGTATGATGGCTACTACAGCTATGCAGTTGGCTATCGATGCCTTTGGCCCGATAGCTGACAACGCAGGTGGTATAGCTGAAATGAGCGAACTGCCTAAAGAAGTGCGTGAAAAAACAGACGTACTGGACGCCGTGGGTAACACAACTGCTGCTACCGGTAAAGGTTTCGCCATTGCCTCTGCTGCCCTGACGGCATTGGCGCTGTTTGCCGCTTATGTAGGCGTGGCAGGTATCGAAGGCATTGATATTTATAAAGCAGAAGTACTGGCCATGCTGTTTGTAGGTGGTATGATACCTTTTATCTTCTCATCGCTGGCTATACGCGCGGTAGGACAGGCCGCTATGGCTATGGTGGAAGAAGTACGCCGCCAGTTCCGCGAAATACCGGGTATTATGGAAGGCAAGGGCCGCCCTGAATATGATAAATGTGTAGCTATCTCTACCGATGCATCTATCAAGAAAATGGTATTGCCGGGTGCTATCGCTATTATATCTCCATTGCTGGTAGGCTTCCTGGCAGGCCCCGAGGCGCTGGGTGGTATGCTGGCAGGTGCTACGGTAAGTGGCGTACTGATGGGTATGTTCCAGAACAATGCCGGTGGTGCATGGGATAACGCTAAAAAATCTTTCGAGAAAGGCGTGGAAATAAACGGTGAGATCTATTACAAAAAATCTGACCCGCACAAAGCATCTGTAACCGGTGATACTGTTGGCGATCCGTTTAAAGATACTTCAGGCCCTTCTATGAACATCCTTATCAAACTGATGTCTATCGTGGCCTTGGTTATTGCGCCTACGTTGGCCAGCATGTTTGGTACCGGCGATGCGCATACAGAAAGTGCTAAAGCACCTGTAAAACAAGAAGTAAAAAAAATTGAAACTAAATCGGTAGCTTCTGTTTATTAATTAACCGGAAGTTTTTAACTAAAAGTTCAAATAAGCTGCACCCATTCAGGTGCAGCTTATTTTTTTTCCCAACATTTCCGTTAAAACTCTCGTCATAGTTATTGAATCCTTTTTTAGCACCAAATTCTTAAAACAAAAGAGTATCTATGAAAAAACTATTATTCGCTTTTGTAGCCATGATGCTAAGCTACGCGGGGTTTGCGCAGTGCGCTTCCGTGTTCAGCTTATCGGGTCTGCCGGCCACGCCCACCCAAAAACTGAGAGTACAACTCACTAACAGCTCTACGCCTTCACCGGGAAATGGCAATTCGTTCGCTGTAGAATGGGGTGATGGTTATTGGGAATTCATAAGCGTAGGTAACAAACAGCATAATTATGCTGCTCCTGGTACGTACAATGTGAAAATGACAATGGTTGTATGGGATTCAGTTACACGTGTTCAAATATGCCGAGATTCTACTTACCATTCCATCACAGTAGCTTACGATTCTTGTGCTACCATAGTAACTGATTCTGTTCATAATCCGTTGAACCCCGACAGTGTAACCTTCTACCTGACCCATTTGGGCGCCGGTACAGGCATGTATTATTACTGGCTGTTTGGAGATGGTACTACGTATACTTCAACCAGTACCACCGTTTCTCACGTGTATAGCACACCGGGCGATAAACTAGTCACCGTTCTCGCAAGCGATTCCAATAGCAGCTGCATAGATACGGCACGTGTTATTGTTTACCGCGCTAACTGCACCGGCCTTAGTGCAGGGTTCACCTCTTCTCATACAGGTACTGTAGTTACATTTACCAATACTTCTACTACACAACCTAGCGTTAACCGCTATTATCTATGGAACTTTGGTGATGGCACTTATTCTTCATCGCCCAATCCTATCCATACCTATGCGGTATCAGACAGCTACCAGGTATGTCTGATCACAACATGGACGGATTCCCTTTCAGGTTATTTCTATTGCAGAGATACCTTCTGTCAATGGATATCTGCAGTAGGCCCAAGCCCTGCCGGCGATATAGCGGGTTATATATTCCAGGACAGCACATTGGGCGCACCACGTGTAGATAGCCCTTACTATAAAGTTTGGCTGATACAATATGATTCTGCTACTACTTCATTATACGCAGTAGATTCTCAGATTGTTGGCGGTGGTTATTATCATATGACACCTTACCAATTCAGCAACCCGGTAGCAGGTGTGTACCGCGTGAAAGCGCAATTGCTGAACGGCCCTACCAGTGGTGCCAGCTACGTGCCTACTTACCATACATCTGCACTGATGTGGTATAATGCTACACTGATATACCATAGCGGGTCCAACCTGTCGAAACATATTTATATGCAGGCGGGTATGGCCACCAGCGGCCCGGGCTTTGTAGCAGGTAATGTAAGCGCGGGCGCTAATAAAGGCACCAGTGCAGGTATTCCGGATATGACCATCCTGCTGCTGGATGCTGCAGGTAAACCGGTACAGGCTACAGTAACAGATGCAAGTGGCAACTACTCATTCAGCAACCTGCCACCGGCTGCTTATACCGTACACCCTGAACAATTTGGCTACAATACCATCACAGCCAATGCTACGGTGGTAAACGATAAACCAACAATAACAGGCGTTGACTTCACAAGGTCGCTCAGCAAGAAAACCATCACACCTACAGCTACAGGCATTGCCAATGTCAGCAACAACCAATCATTCGCTATTTATCCTAACCCTGCCAGGGATATCGTGAGCATTGAATGGATGGCAGGTAATGCAAAAAATGCTACCGTTGTGATCACAGATATTTCAGGCAAAGTAGTGCTGAACCAAACCATAAAGGACGGTACTACAGAACTGAACCTGCAATCACTGCACAAAGGATTATACTTCATAACCCTGGAAGCTGAAAACATAAAAAACACTCAAAAGCTCCTGCTGCAATAATTCAGCAATGCGTTTAGGCAAAAAACAAAAAGCGCCCTTCTTCCGGAGGGCGCTTTTTTTATATCAATATGTTGTATTATTTATTGCGATACAACTTGCTTTTCAGCAAGCCTTTGCGGTGCAGCCAATGCACCAGCGATACGCGCAGCACACCACGCCCGTACTTCATGCTACGTGCCAGGTTGATGCTGGATGCTTCGTCGAAATACTTGGTAGGGCATGTTATCTCGCCTATCTCGTAGCCATTCATAAATATCTGCGATATCATTTCATTATCGAAAACGAAATCGTCGCTGTTGTGTGTAAAGTCGATAGAACGTATTACCTCGGCGGAAAAGGCACGGTAACCCGTGTGGTATTCGCTGAGCTTTTGCCCCAGCATGATGTTTTGAAACAGGGTGAGGAAACGGTTGGCTATGTATTTGTACATCGGCATGCCGCCCTTCAGCGCACCCTTTCCTAATATGCGCGAACCAAATGACACTGGGTACACATCATAAGCTATCACCGATGCCATGGCATGTATCAGTTTGGGCGTATATTGATAGTCGGGGTGCAGCATAATAACAATGTCTGCGCCTATCTCTAATGCTTTTCTGTAGCAGCTTTTCTGGTTGCCGCCATATCCCTTATTCACCTCGTGACGGATGATGTGACGAATGCCCAGTTTTGCACCTACTTCCACCGTATTATCGGGGCTATGGTCATCTACCAGCACCACATCATCTACTATGTCGAAAGGTATTTCACTGTATGTGCGTTCAATAGTAAGGGCAGCCTTATAGGCCGGCAATACCACTACAATTTTTTTACCGTTCAGCATATATTATGGGCAAAAGTAAAACTCAATCATCAAAAGTAAAATCAAACTTAGTTGGCCACTTTGTATTCACCGTTTTCCGGCTGCATCCCGGTCACTATCAGGTTACTTGTGGCTTTGCCCAACAGGCGCTGTTCCATATCATACACTCGGCATTCTACATGTATTATTTTCTTGCCGGCACGTATCACTTCTGCCGTGGCCCTAAGGCGTTCGCCACGTTTGATGGCATACAGGAAATCTACGTTCAGGTTGAGTGATGTGTAATGGTTAGCCGTATCCAGGCTTACTACAGCCCAGCCTATCACTTCATCCATCACCAGCGCCATCATGCCACCGTGTATATTGCCATAGGGGTTTGTCATTTCAGGCTTTACATTCAGCGATATAGTCGCTTTGCCTTTTTCAATATGGTCTAAAGTAAACTGCAGCCAGTTACCCGCTGCAGAGCGCGATTCTGTCACCAGCCTGCCTTCAAATTTATCTTTGATAAACTGCAGGATGCTTCCCTGCTTTATTTCTTTGTCACTCATTTTATCTTCTTCCTTCATCTTCT
>CAMLKS010000062.1 GCA_946480675.1 uncultured Bacteroidota bacterium | reverse complement strand
TACTATTACCGAACTGGCCAATATACGTGTATGGGCAGATATAGGCGTCATATTCCTGCTTTTTACGCTGGGGTTGGAGTTTAGTTTTAAAAAACTGATACGTGTAGGTGGCGCATCATCTATTACCGCTATGATTGAGGTATCAGCGATGCTGGGTATCGGCTTCCTGCTGGGTAAGCTGATGGGCTGGCCCGTGATGGATTGCATCTTCCTTGGTGGTATCCTTTCTGTGGCATCTACCACTATCATCCTGCGCTCGTTTGACGAACTGGGCATGAAGGGCAAGAAATTTGCCGAACTGGTATTTGGGGTATTGATAATAGAAGACCTGGTGGCTGTAGTGTTGCTGGTATTGCTTTCTACCATTGCTGTAAGCCGGGAATTTGCAGGTACGGAAATGTTGCTTTCGGTATTGAAGCTGGCCTTTTTCCTCATATTATGGTTTGTGGCAGGTATCTTCTTCATACCATCGTTCCTGAGCAAAGTGCAGAAACACCTGAATGATGAAACCATGCTGGTGCTGGCCATAGGCATGTGCCTGATGATGGTGATACTGGCATCGGTAGCCGGCTTTTCGCCGGCGCTGGGCGCTTTTATCATGGGCTCGATACTGGCGGAAACAACGCAGGCTGAGCGTATAGAACATATCATAAAGCCGGTGAAAGACCTGTTTGGTGCCGTATTCTTTGTATCGGTAGGCATGCTGATAGAGCCTAAGATACTGACAAGCTATGCCGGCCCTATACTTATTATAACAGTAGTATTTGTAATAGCCAAGGTACTGCACGTAACGCTGGGGGCCGTGATATCGGGCCAGCCGCTGAAGCGTGCTATATATGCCGGTATGAGTATGGGGCAGATAGGCGAGTTTTCCTTTATCATTGCTACACTGGGGGTAACACTGGGTGTTACCAGCAGCTTTCTGTACCCTATAGCGGTGGCTATATCTGCCATCACTACCTTCCTGACGCCGTATATGATAAAAATGGCGGAGCCATTGTATGTGAAAGTGGAGAAGATATTACCGGTAAGATGGCGTAAATCGCTGGAACGATATAGTTCCGGCGCACAAGCCATCACTGCAGCCAGCGACTGGCGCAAAGTGCTGCAGTCGCTCGTTATCATTGTTTCGGTTTCCTCTTTAGTGATACCGGGTATCATTTTCCTGTTTGCGCGCTATGTATCGCCCTGGGTAGAGCACCATGTTTCTAGCGGGCTGCCGGGTGCTACCATAACGGCGCTTAGCTGCCTGCTGATATTATCGCCCTTCCTATGGTTGCTGGTATTGAAAAAGACACAACCGCTGGCCTACAGCAACCTGTGGGGTAATAAACGGTACCGCGGGCCGCTGCTGTTGCTGCGCCTGCTGCGTACGGGGCTTGCTGTTATTTTCATCAGCATTATGATGCTGAGCTTCTTCCCGGTATATATGGCGATAGGTGGCGTGCTGGTATTGATGGGGTTAGCTGCCATCTTCTCGAAAAGGATACATGCCTTCTATATAAAACTGGAAGACCGCTTCCTGCAAAACCTGAACAACCGGGAACTGCATGAAGCAAAAGTGAACCTGCGCGAGCTGGCACCATGGGATGCACACATTGCCCGCTATACCTTCCCTGCGGGGTCGCCATGCACAGGTAAGACACTGGAAGAACTGGGGCTGCGCGAACAGCTGGGTATTAACATAGCCATGATAAGGCGTGGCGATATTTACAGCATACCGGCACCGGGCAGATACGAAAGGCTATACCCTGGCGACCAGCTATTTGTAATAGGTACAGATGAGCAATTGGAGCAATTCAAACAATATATAGAACCTAAAGAAGGTAGTGTGGCACAGGTGATGGAAACGCACGATGTGGTGCTGAAGCGCCTGAAAGTTAAAGAAAGCTCTGAATGGCTGGGTAAAACCATACGCGAAAGCGGCATACGTGAGCGCACCAACGGGTTGGTAGTAGGCATAGAGCGCGGCGGTAAGCGTATACTGAACCCCGAATCGGTTATGACCTTTGAGCAGGACGATAATATATGGCTGGTGGGCGATGCGGAGTTGATAGCACAGGTGGCATTGTAAAGATCTAGCACAAAATAATAAGCCCCCGGTATATACCGGGGGCTTATTATTTTATATCAGTAAGCTAAAAAACTATTCAGCGTTTTCCATCACTTTTGGTGCGGCAGCGCGTATCTCATCATTAGCCTGATCTGCATATTTTTCGAAGTTTTTAACGAACAACTGAGCCAGTTCGTTAGCTTTCTTATCGTATGCTTCTTTATCAGTCCATGTATCACGTGGGTTCAGTATCTCTGCAGGTACGCCGGGCACCGCCTGCGGAACCAGTACGCCAAATGTCGGGTGTGCTTCAAAGGCTACATTTTTCAGGTCGCCATTCATAGCAGCTGTGATCATAGCGCGTGTATATTTCAGGCTCATACGGCTACCGGTACCATAAGCACCGCCGCTCCAGCCTGTGTTTATCAGCCATACATTCACATCGCTGTGCTCTTCCAGTTTTTTACCCAGCAGTTCTGCATATTTGGTAGGGTGCAGTGGCAGGAATACGCGGCCAAAGCAGGCAGAGAAAGTAGTTTGTGGTTCTGTAACACCCACCTCGGTACCGGCCACCTTTGCCGTGTAGCCGCTGATGAAGTGGTACATAGCCTGGCCTTTGGTCAGCTTGCTGATAGGAGGCAGGATACCAAAGGCATCACAAGTAAGGAAGAATATGTTTTTAGGATCGCCGGCGTAAGATGGTTCCTTAGCGTTATCTATATGATAGATAGGATAAGCAGCACGTGTATTTTCCGTGATGCTGCCATCTGCATAATCTACTGTTTTAGTGCCGGGGAAGAACTTGATGTTTTCCAGCAGCGCGTTTGGCTTGATAGCATTGAAAATTTGTGGTTCTTTTTCGGCGCTCAGGTCTATACATTTTGCATAGCAGCCACCTTCAAAGTTGAATACGGAGCCATCTGCCCAGCCGTGCTCGTCATCACCTATCAGTGCGCGGTGAGGGTCTGCAGACAGGGTGGTTTTACCCGTACCGGAAAGGCCGAAGAACAGGGCCACATCACCATCTTTGCCTTCATTGGCAGAGCAGTGCATGCTCAGTACTTTATGATCGTGCGGCAGTACGAAGTTCAGTACACCAAAGATACCTTTCTTCATTTCGCCTGTGTAAGCAGAACCGCCTATCAGGATGACTTTACGTGTAAAGTTTACGATAGTGAAATTTGCCTGGCGTGTGCCATCCACAGCTGGATCGGCCTGGAAGCTAGGTGCCTGCAGGATGATCCAATCAGGCGTTTGTGTTTCAATTTCCTGTGCAGTAGGGCGCAGAAACAGGTCGTTGCAGAACAGGTTGGCCCATGGTGTTTCATTCACCACGCGGATGTTCAGGCGATATTTAGGATCGGCGCAGGCATATGCATCACGTACCCATACTTCTTTGCCACCCAGGTATGCTGCTACCTTGTCATACAATTTGTCAAAAGCTTCAGGAGAGAAAGGTATATTTACATCGCCCCAATCTACACTGTGTTCCGTTATTGCATCTTTTACTGTGAATTTGTCTTTAGGAGAGCGGCCGGTGAATTTTCCGGTGCTAACGCAAAGGGCCCCTGTGTCGTTCAGTTCGCCTTGTCCCAGTTCTAAGGTTTTTTGTGTGAGCTCTTCGGGAGAGAGATTCCAGTGAGCTATGGCAACATTCAGGCCCATGTCAGCCAGGTTGGCCGATGGGTTTTTCTTACCAAATTCCTGCATAAAATTTTCGTTTGTTACAAAAAGTTAGACCGCAAAAGTACTACATAAAAGTTTTTTCGACTATTAATTTTCGCCAACGGTATAGTGTTTTTGAAAAATAAATGCAAACACCTGACGGGCATTTAATATTTTAATAATATCACGTAGTATGGTAAAACTTATGCCATAAATCACAGAAAGGTTTCAAAAAAATAATATTTCCTTTTTTTTGAACTTTAAACAAGTATCTTTGCGCAAAATTTCAGGGCTGCGTAATGAGTTTCAGACGTCTCTTTTCCTTTATAGTATTGACTTTCGCGCTGTTGAGCGCTCCTGTTTTTACATATGCACAGCATGAAGAAAGCCACGAGTCTGCACCCGTTGCTGAGGGCGAAACTGCCCATGCAGCACATGGTGAAGAAAAAAAAGGTGGTTTCAATGCTTCTGAAGTAATATTCGGCCACATTGGCGATTCTCACTACTGGCACTTCTTTGATGTGAACGACCACCCGGTGAGCCTTTCTCTGCCGGTTATCATATACCATCCTGAAAAAGGACTGGAAGTATTCTCTGCTTCAAAATTTCACCATGGCCACGAGAGCTATAACGGCTACCACCTAGAGCATGGCATGAAAGAAAAGATCGTTTCTGAAGACGGTGCCAAAATCATCGACTTCTCTATAACTAAGAATGTGGTTTCCATGATCATATCGGTAGTGCTGCTGCTGGTGATCATGCTGAATGTAGCTAAGAAATATAAAAAGAACGGCACGATGGTAGCGCCTACCGGTTTCCAGAATGCACTGGAGCCTGTGCTGACATTTGTACGTGACGAAGTAGCCAAGCCCAACCTGGGCAAAAAATATATGCGCTATATGCCGCTGCTGCTTACGGTGTTCTTCTTTATATGGATAAACAACCTGCTGGGCCTGCTGCCGGGCGGCGCCAACTTTACCGGTAACATAGCGGTAACGGCTTGCCTGGCTATCGTATCTTTCCTGGTAATGATATTCAGCGGCAACAAGCATTTCTGGGGCCACCTTTTCAACCCTCCGGGCGTACCATTCGGTGTAAAACTGCTGCTGGTACCTATCGAAATCATTTCACTGTTCATTAAACCAATAGCGCTGATGATACGTCTTTTTGCCAATATATTGGCGGGGCACATCGTTATTTTGAGCGTTATATCAATGATATTTATATTTGCAGGCCTGAGTAAAGTAGCCGGCTGGGGTTTTGTACCCGTATCTATGGCATTTACCATCTTCATGTTCTTCCTGGAACTGCTGGTGGCTGCCATACAAGCCTTCATCTTTACCAACCTGACGGCAGTATTTATAGGACAGGCAGTAGAAGAAGGCCACGATCATGATCATGCACATGAAGATTATCATGCGCACAACCCTGAAACAGGCCAGGAGTATAATGTAGGTAAACAGGAAATCATTGCTTAATTCGTTTTTTAATCAAAATCCATATATAACATGTCTCTGTTAAACACAGTTTTGTTAGCAATTGACGGTACAGCTGCTGCAGGTGGTGCTATCGGCGCAGGTATCGCGGTATTAGGTGCTGGTTTGGGTATCGGTTCTATCGGTAAAGGCGCTGTAGAAGCTATCTCTCGCCAACCAGAAGCTGCTGGCGACATCCGTGCGAACATGATCCTGACAGCTGCCTTCGTAGAGGGTGTTGCGCTGTTCGGCGTTATCGCTGGCCTGCTGGCTGTAGTACTGTAATTGTACCAAGAAATTAACTGCACTCAACGCACAGGGCCGCGGGTGCAGTTATTTTAAATTTTGATTAAAAGCTTGTTTTGATTTTCAAAGGTTTGCAAAACGAGTGGAAAAAGAAACCAGATAATAAAGAGCATACATAAATCAACATAACATGGATTTGTTAACCCCGGAACTCGGTTTGTTTGTATGGACGCTGCTGGCGTTCCTGATAGTTTTTGTTATCCTGCGCAAATTTGCCTGGAAACCAATACTGAAAGCACTGCACGAGCGTGAAACAGGTATAGCAGACTCGATAGCTGCTGCAGAGCGTGTGAAGAAAGAAATGGGCGCGATGCAGGCTGAAAATGAGCGCATCATGATGGAAGCCCGTGCAGAGCGTGCACAACTGCTGAAAGAAGCTAAAGAAACAAGGGATAGCATCATCAACAAAGCGAAAGAAGAAACAAAAGCTATCACCGATAAAATGGTAGCTGATGCACAGCAACAGATACAGCAACAAAAAATGGCAGCCATTACCGAGGTGAAAAACGAGATAGGCAAGCTGGCTGTAGAAGTAGCTGAAAAAGTGATACGCAAGCAACTGTCTACGGCTGATAGTCAGAACGACTATGCTAAGATGCTGGCTGACGAAATCAGCATGAACTAAGGAATGACCATTAGCCAATTTGGCAATGTAACAATTGCCTGATTATAGAATTATCAAATTTTAAGAATGCAAAATCCTCGTCTCGCTTCACGTTATGCCAAATCGCTGCTGGATCTTGCTGTAGAGCAAAATACAGTAGATACTACCCTGCAGGACATACAACTGCTGGATAGCATCAGCCGCCAGAGCAGCGATTTCACGAACATGCTGCGCAGCCCGATCATAAAATCGGATAAAAAGAAAAGCATACTGGATGCTGTAGTGGGCGATAAACTGAACCCGCTGGCCAAAGCATTCATTACCCTGCTGGTAAATAAAGGCCGTGAGGCCAACCTGCCGGAGATAGCTACTGCCTTCATAACACAGTATAAAGAAATGAAAAACATCAAAACCGTGAAGCTGACAACAGCCACACCGGTGAGCGATGTAGTGAAAGAAGCGATCGTTAAAAAGATAACAGCTTCGCTGAACGGTGCACAGATAGAAGTGAAAGAGGAAGTGAACCCTGACATCATAGGAGGCTTTGTACTGCAGATGGATGATAAACTGATAGATGCCAGTGTGCGCCGCGACCTGAATGATGTAAGAGACCAGTTTACCAAGAATATCTACATCAGCCAGATATTTGGCAACTAAGCTGATAAGCTGAACTTTGAAAACCAACAGAATTTAGAAACTAGTATTTATTTATAAAATAGAAAGTCATGGTTGAGATCAAACCGGATGAAATATCGGCGATTTTGCGCCAGCAGTTAACCAACTTCAACGCTTCTGCTAATCTGGAAGAAGTAGGTACCGTATTGCAAGTAGGTGACGGTATCGCCCGCGTTTACGGCCTGAACAGCGTACGCCAGGGTGAACTGGTAGCTTTTGAGAACGGTGTAAAAGCGATAGCGCTGAACCTGGAAGAAGACAACGTGGGTGTGGTATTGATGGGTGAAAGCGGTGATATTAAAGAAGGTGCACAAGTGCGCCGTACCGGCCAGATCGCCTCTATCAAAGTAGGTGAAGGCATGGTAGGCCGTGTAGTAAATACACTGGGCGAACCAATAGATGGTAAAGGCCCCCTGACCGGTGAACTGTATGAAATGCCACTGGAGCGTAAAGCGCCGGGCGTTATCTTCCGTGAGCCGGTAAAAGAACCCCTGCAAACAGGTTTGAAAGCGGTAGATGCGATGATACCCATCGGCCGTGGACAGCGTGAGCTGGTAATCGGTGACCGTCAGACAGGTAAAACAGCCATCTGCCTGGATACCATCATCAATCAAAAAGAATTTTACGAAGCAGGTAAGCCTGTTTACTGTATATATGTAGCGATAGGCCAGAAGGCATCTACCATCGCCGGTGTAATGAAAACACTGGAAGAGAATGGTGCTATGGCATATACTACCATCGTAGCTGCACCTGCTGCCGATCCGGCTCCACTGCAGTTCTACGCACCATTCGCAGGTGCTGCGATAGGTGAGTTCTTCCGTGATACGGGACGTCCTGCACTGGTAGTTTATGATGACCTGTCGAAACAAGCGGTGGCTTACCGTGAGGTATCCCTGCTGCTGCGTCGCCCTCCGGGCCGCGAGGCTTACCCCGGTGACGTATTCTACCTGCACAGCCGCTTGCTGGAGCGTGCAGCGAAAGTTATCGGTAACGATGAGATCGCTAAAACGATGAACGACCTGCCGGATAGTATCAAACACCTGGTAAAAGGTGGTGGTTCGCTGACAGCATTGCCTATCATCGAAACACAAGCGGGTGACGTATCTGCATACATCCCAACGAACGTGATCTCTATCACCGACGGCCAGATATTCCTTGAGTCAAACCTGTTCCTGTCGGGCATCCGTCCTGCCATCAACGTAGGTATCTCGGTAAGCCGTGTGGGTGGTAGCGCTCAAATCAAATCGATGAAGAAAGTAGCCGGTACCCTGAAACTGGACCAGGCCCTGTATCGTGAGATGGAAGCCTTCTCTAAATTTGGTGGTGACCTGGATGCCGCTACGAAAGTAGTACTGGATAAAGGTAGCCGTAACGTGGAGATCCTGAAACAACCACAGTTTGCACCATATAGCGTAGAAAAACAAGTAGCCATCATCTACCTGGGTACCAACAACCTGATACGCGAAGTGCCTGTGAAAAATGTAAAGGCTTTTGAAGAAGCATTCATCCGTGATATGGAGCTGAAAATGCCTGACCTGCTGGCTGAGTTCAAAAAAGGTAACCTGCCTGAAGACGGACTGGCTAAGATGGTAAAAATGGCACAAGACCTGATACCACAGTTCAAAAACTAAGATTAGTAATATTACTGATAGAAAAGCCCCGCTGCAAGCGGGGCTTTTTGTTTAGGCCCAAACCTGGTATGGATTTTTCAGCCACTAAGCGAAGGTCACAATTAATTAAAGATGAGTTAACTTCAGCATTGACGGGATTGCATAATATCGCTGCTTAAATATTACCTGATATGGATAGCATCATTATCCGCCATGCTGTAGCTGCCGATGGCACGTCTGTTTACAGGTTGCTTTCGCAACTGACAGAACGTGTGAACAATGCTGTATTGTTTGACGAACTGTTTGAGTCTGCAGTAGATTTCCCCAATACCATATACTTAGTGGCCGAAGACAATGGCAATATCGTAGGCTTCATCAGCTGCCACGGGCAGATACTGCTGCACCACATGGGGTGGGCATATGAGATACAGGAAATGTTTGTAGAAGAAGCCTACCGCAGTAAAGGTGTTGGCAAAAGGTTGCTGAAATACCTGGAAAGCATACTGGAAAACATAGACTATGATGTGATAGAGGTGACATCGAGCCACAAACGCGAAGGGGCACATGCATTTTACCAGGCCAATGGATATGAGCATACGCATCGTAAATTCACCAAAAAGAAAATATAGCTGGTAACGTTAATGTAATTATTACATAACGTTGCATAAAGAAGGGCATAACATGGGAAGTGCATTTTTACGGCACTAAAAAACATGTAATGCTATTGAAAAAACTCACCTTGCTATGTAGTTGCTTATTGGCTACTGCAGCATTGCATGCACAGACAGTATTAACTGTGCAGGTAAACAATGCCGATGATGACCTTGAAGAATTCCTGCCGGGACCAACGCAAACAAAGACAGTTGGTATGCTGGATGTGGGCAGCTCTGATCTGGAAATTAGCTGTGAAGCCGCAGGTGGCGGCGATCCGCAAATAGTAGGTATCCGTTTTAATAGTATCACTGTTCCGAAAGGTGCGCTGATAACAAGAGCCTACATACAGTTTACCGTAGATGCTACCAATAAAAACACAGACCCGGTAAATGTATGGGTAAAAGCGCAATCGAGTGATAATGCGCCGGCCTTTAACCTGGCTACTCCGTTTGATATATCCACGCGTAGCATGATAACTGACTCTGTAAACTGGGTAGTGCCAACAGGTAGCTGGGCTACAGTAGGTGCAGCCAGTGCAGACCAGGCAACACCTGACTTAAAACAACTGGTACAAAGCATAGTAGACCGCAATGGCTGGGCATCGGGAAACTCTATGGTATTTACGATAAAAGGCACCGGTGTGCGTGAAGCGGAATCATATGACGGTTCGCCCGCAGATGCACCGAAACTGGTTATTCATTATATAGTGCCTACAACAAGTACATATCAGATAGCAGCGTCGGATGACGATATGGAAGAATGGATAGCAGGGGCCACGCAAACAAAAACAGTAGGTGCTATGGA
>CAMLKS010000061.1 GCA_946480675.1 uncultured Bacteroidota bacterium | reverse complement strand
GCGTTACCACAAATTCACTGCCGGCGCAGGCTGGTCTTACGACTACGGTACGGCTGATGATAACAAGGAGATGTTCGACTACCTGTACAAATACTCACCCGTGCACAATGTGAAGAAAGGCGTGTGCTATCCCGCTACTATGGTAATGACGGGCGACCATGATGACAGGGTAGTTCCGGCGCACTCTTTCAAGTTTGCCGCTGCCCTGCAGGATGCGCAACGTGAAGTATGCCGTACCCCTGTATTCATACGTATAGAAACCAAAGCAGGCCACGGCGCCGGCAAGCCTACGGCTATGATAATAGACGAGCAAGCCGATAAATGGGCATTTCTGCTGTATAATATGGGGCTGACATACAAAACGAAATAAGGTTGGAATAACAGGTAATAGAAAAGGCGGGACATGTCCCGCCTTTCGTTTTAGTTGAAGGCTTGGTTACGGCACGATATCTATGTCGCCCGTTGTTGGGTCGAAAGTAACTGCTACAGTGCCGTTAAAATTGGCGCAGTAATCGCAGCTCTGAATAGTACCTGTATAGGTGCCGGGGCCGCAAGGGCTCATGGGCACACTGCCATCAATGGTTACACAGGCAGTAGCAGCCATGCAAGGACTCGTCCAGCATACCTCATATACGGTATACAAGGGTCGCCTGCAAGGAGGAGGCATAGGCACTCTCGTGCTTGCGGGAACGGTGAATACAGTGCTACTAACAGGGTTGCACGCGGCATCGTAACAAATCTGGCGAATGGTAATATCGCAATAAGCGCGGTTGGTGGCGTCTTGTGCATAAGATGCAATGCACAGCAACAGCAGCACGAATGTGCTGAGGATGGTCTTTTTCATGGTGATGATTTTTTAAAATGGTTAAAAATGTAATGTGAATATACAAAATATATTCATTTTGCAAATGTTATTGAACATTTAATTCCCCGGTCTATGGTGAATGTTGTTTAATATAAAAGTTGTATATTTGTTATGGTTGTATATGGGTGATAAGGTATTTTGTTTCTTTAATGCCTTGCTGAAAACCGGAAACAATCGGAAACAAAATGAGGGGAGGTGTTTAGAATGCAAAGCTTCTTTCATGGATTCAAAATTGAAATAGAGAAAACGGATAAAAACACAACAAAACACAACAAATTCTCTGTTCGTTTATGCCGGTAGTTTCAGCAGCGGCCTTTTTAGCTTAATTTGCAGCCGTTAAAGATTTTGAACAAAGTAGTTTCTAATTTATAATATGTATCGTACACATACCTGTGGAGAATTAAGGATAGCGAACGCCGGCAACGAGGTAACACTGGCCGGCTGGGTACAAACCGTTCGTAAGTTTGGCAGCATCACCTTCGTCGATCTGCGAGACCGTTACGGCATCACCCAATTACTGTTCAACGAATCGCTGAATAGCCGTCTGGACGAAACACCACTGGGTAGGGAATATGTGATACAGGTGAAAGGAAAAGTAGTAGAGCGGAGCAACAAAAATGGTAAGATACCTACCGGTGATGTAGAGGTTGAGGTAATGGACTTTGCCATTATGAATATGGCGTCTACACCGCCATTTACCATAGAAGAAGAAACAGACGGTGGTGATGAGTTGCGTATGAAATACCGCTACCTCGACCTGCGCCGCCCTACGCTGCGCCGCAACCTGGAGTTGCGGTATAAAGTAAACCGTTCGGTGCGCAATTACCTGGATACACAAGGTTTCTGGGATATTGAAACACCGTTGCTTATAAAATCTACCCCCGAAGGGGCACGCGACTTCGTAGTGCCTTCTCGCATGAACGAAGGACAGTTTTATGCCTTGCCGCAAAGCCCGCAAACCTTCAAGCAATTGCTGATGGTGAGCGGTTATGATAAGTACTATCAAATAGTGAAATGCTTCCGCGATGAAGACCTTCGCGCCGACAGGCAGCCGGAGTTTACGCAGATAGACTGCGAAATGAGCTTTGTAGAGCAGGAAGATATATTGCAGACATTTGAAGGCTTATTCAAGCATGTGTTTCGCGATGTTAAGGGGGTGGAAATAACCGAGGCATTTCCACGCATGACCTGGGATGATGCCATGTGGCATTATGGTAACGATAAGCCCGATATACGCTTTGGCATGAAGCTGAAGAACCTGAAGGCAGAGGGCAGGCTACATGCAGAAGTATTGAACGTGGTAGACTTTAAAGTGTTTGCTGAGGCAGAAACAATATTGGCTATCGCCGTACCCGGTGCCAGCGAATACACCCGTAAGCAACTGGATGAACTGACCGAATGGGTAAAACGCCCGCAGATAGGTATGACCGGTGTTGTGAACGTGAAATGCAACACCGATGGTACGTACAAAAGCAGCGTAGATAAATTCTTTAACGAGCAGCAACTGAACGACCTGGCAGCATTTTGCGGTGCCAATGCCGGCGATCTGATACTGATACTGGCGGGTAAAGAAACCCGTACCCGTAAAGCCATGAGCGAGCTGCGCCTGGAAATGGGTAACCGCTTGGGCCTGCGCAACCCGGATGATTATAAACCGCTGTGGGTTATTGACTTCCCGCTGTTTGAGCATGATGAGGAAGAGAACCGTTGGGTAGCACGCCATCACCCGTTCACATCGCCCAAGCCGGAACAGATAGAATGGATGGGCAACCCGGATAAGTATAAAGAAATAAAGGCCAATGCCTATGATATCGTGCTGAATGGTACTGAAATAGGTGGTGGTTCTATCCGCATCTTCCAGCGCGATTTGCAGGAAAAGATGTTTGCTGCACTGGGCATGGATAAAGAAGAAGCACAAGAGAAGTTCGGCTTCCTGTTGGGTGCTTTTGAATATGGTGCACCACCGCATGGTGGCATCGCATTTGGCTTCGATAGGTTGTGCGCCCTATTGGGCGGCCAGGAGAGTATCCGCGACTTTATCGCCTTCCCTAAAAACAATGCCGGCAGGGATGTGATGCTGGATGCGCCATCGGCCATAGATGATAAACAACTGGACGAATTACAATTGATACAAAAGAAGGCGTAAGGATATTTTGATTTTATAATCTGATTGCTATCTTTATACTCAGTAACTTTTACGTATGAAAAAACTCCTGAAGGCATCTCTTTTTACTGCAGCTGCTGCGCTGGCCCTGTGGTCTTGCGACAATGGTAAATATGATACCGACCCTGATAAAGACAATAACGGTATTTTGAACCCGTTGGACCCTGCCAACAACCCTGTTGTAATGCTGGGTAGCATGAAGGGTAAAGTGAATGGAAAAACATTGGTATTTGCACCGGCATACTACATGGTAGATACGGATGGTATCCGCCATGTATGGGGCAGGGTGATGGATGATTCTATTTACAGGAGGACAATAACAATTGTTGGTTATGACAGCTCTTACAGCGGTAAAACAAACGCCGTGGTAAATGGTGGCCTTACTTATTCATTTTACGATACGGTTTTAAAGCGTAACAAATACTACCGCAGGGACCCTGCTTTGGCAGATACATTCATCTACCTGTTAAGTGGCCAGAATGGTACCATGCGCGGTATGATAGATGGTACGATATACAAACAGGCACCACAGCCTGAAAACAAGCAGGATGAGATAATATTAGATAGTGTAATATTCTACCTGGATAAAAAGCCCTTCGCCCCTTACGGCAGCTTTAACTAGTTTAAAATAAATGATAAAGGCCCTGCATGCAGGGCCTTTATCATTTAAGGACGAAAGCGGTTGTACCGCCCTTCGCCCGTATAATAGTTGTAAGTCTTTTTGAATTTGAATACCAGCCCTGCATAGGCATCTATACTGCTGATGTTCTTTACGATCATAGAAGAGAGCAGGGAAGAAGAGCCGATGTAAAACGGCCCGTAACGGAATGCAGCACCTATGCACAGGTTTTGATAACCTATAAGGGAAAATGGCGCGCTGATGCTATACTTTCGGTTGCCATACGTAGGCGTTATGTTGAAATAGTTGACGTATGCCGGCCTGTATATATCGCCACCATTGCCTTTCATGTTGAGTAATACGTTAATGCCTATATTAAATTGCGGAGACAGGTTCCAGTCGGTATTTACCCTGAAAGCCGTAGGCAGCCCCATACGAAATTTCTCTACGGTGCCTTTGGCAGTTATAAGGCTATCTTTCACTTGGCGGTCTATATACTGGTCCAGCCCTTCATAATCTTTGCGGCTCAGGTTGTTGATGACCACATTGCTGGCTGTAAGCGTATAGTTATTGCTACCCCTGTCTGCCACATAGCCTATCCCTCCTATGTCTGTAATGGATGCTGCTATGCTGTATAGATAAGGGGTTTCTTCATTAGGTGTGCCATTAGGGTGATATTCATACTGCACACCTATATCTAACCCAAGGCCCGCCTTGCCTGCCCGTTGAAACCATTGTGAAAAGTCGTTGCTGGCATCATTATCCAGGTAAGAAGTAGCATTGTAGGTGTAAAGGGCCGTAACGTCACCTGTTATAGCGGCTGCGGTGTCTTTATTATCCCTTCGGTATGTAAGTTCGTTAGTATATACAGAGCCGGCTACAAAGCCCATCAGGTATTTTACGGTAACCCCGGCGCGTAGTATATGGTATTCATCATTGCGCAGTATGCGGCCATATGAAAAGCCTATCTCGCTGAAGTTGTGTACGGAAAAGCCGGCCTTTTTAAAGTTGACATCCTGGTCATAATAAATTACGGGCGTATTATCACCGAATAGGCCAAGCTGCGAGCTGCTGAAGTTACCACCACGGTACAACTGGCGCATACGGGTATAGACACCTATATGGTGCTCTTCTTTATACTTAAAGGATACAGCAGGCCCCATGATGTCGAAGTTGGCCCACATGTGCTTCATTCTACGGCTTGTATTGGCAAAATAATCTTTGCCTTCCCTGGCTTTGCCGTTAAACCCATCCAGCACCCATTTCCGCTTGAACTGGTAGGCATTGGTGCCTGCCAGTGCGCTGAATGAGAATGCCATGAACTCTGTACCATTATCAGAGTTATTGACCCATGCCGGATTGAGTGGTACTTGATGTATAGCGGAATAATCTGTAGATGGAAGGCCTACAAACTGTTGTGAAAATATAATAGAGGGTAGTAACGATAATACCGTTGATAGAACCAGGAATGGATAGCTCCTATATCTTTTACTATGCTGATGATTCATGCGTTGGGCGGCAAGTTACCTATAATTGTTATTGACTGAAACACAGGATAATAACGTAATTGTAATTTTTTTAGTTTACAATGCCGGATTTTTAAAAGGCTTAAAATAACAAAGCCCCTCCTACGAGGGGCTTTGTATCTATAATCTGTGTAAGATTAAGCTATTTCAACTTCAGCACCAGCTTCAGTCAGTTTAGCTTTCAGATCTTCAGCTTCACCTTTGCTAACGCCTTCTTTTACTGGTTTTGGAGCACCGTCAACCAGTTCTTTTGCTTCTTTCAGACCCAGGCCAGTCAGTTCTTTTACAACTTTAACCACGTTCAGTTTAGAAGCACCTGCGCTTTTCAGGATCACATCGAAAGATGTTTTCTCAGCAGCAGCTGCGCCAGCACCGTCGCCACCGCCACTTACTACTACTGCAGCAGCAGCTGGCTCTATACCGTAATCTGCTTTCAATACGTCAGCCAGTTCCTGAACTTCTTTAACTGTCAGGTTTACTAATGATTCGGCTAATGCTTTAATGTCTGCCATTGTTATAATGTTTTAATTGTTGTTTTTTAAAATTGATTTATATCGTGACTTGGAAGCCAATGTTTAATGTGCCGTTTTGTACCCGGCCGGTATATTATTCTGCAGCAGGTGCATCTGTTGCAGGAGCGTCAGCAGCCGGTGCTTCAGGAGCAGCAGGCGCTTCAGCGGCAGGTGTTTCAGCAGCTTCACCACCTTTTTCTGCATTATGCAGCAATGCTGCGATAACGCGTTTTGCAGGTGATTGCAGCAAACCGATAACCTCGCCGATAAGCTCGTTTTTGGTTTTGATATTGGTAAGTGCAGTCAGTTGGTTATCGCCAACGAATACATCACCATTGATGAAAGCAGCCTTCAGTGCAGGCCTTTCGTTATTGTTTGCCTTACGGAAAGAGCTGATGATCAGAGCGGGCTCTTTAGGGCTTTCGCTAAACATCAACGCTGTAACGTTGTGCAGAGAATCGATAACGCCGCTGTATTTTTCAGCGTCCAGAGCTTCCAGGGCTTTGCGGATAAGGGTATTTTTAGCTACCGTCATCTCTACTTGCTTATCAAAGCAATGCCTGCGCAGGGTGCTCACTTGTGCTGCGTTCAGCGATTCTGTATCTGTGATATAGAAATTGTTGTACTGAGAGAATTTCTCCTTCAGTACTTCTATTACTTCTTGTTTTTGAGCTGGTGTCATTTCAAAATTTTTTTTAAGGGATTAAAATACCTTTCGTTCACACAAATTAAGCTACACTCTTAGTGTCTATAGCTATGCCGGGGCTCATTGTAGAAGCCATGCTGATACCTTTCAGGTATGTACCTTTAGCCGTTGCGGGCTTCATACGTACCAGTGTATTTACCAGTTCCTGCACATTTTCAGCTATTTTGTTAGGCTCAAAAGAGATGCGGCCGATGGAAGCGTGTATGATACCGGCTTTGTCAATTTTGAAAGCTATTTTACCACCTTTTACGTCGTTTACAGCTGTTGCTACATCGTTTGTAACCGTACCTGTTTTAGGGTTTGGCATCAGGTTACGAGGACCCAGCACTTTACCCAGCCTACCTATTTTAGGCATTACAGCAGGTGTAGCGATGATCACATCGATATCTGTCCAGCCGCCTTCTATTTTCTGAACGAATTCATCCAGGCCTACGAAATCGGCGCCGGCAGCTTTCGCTTCAGCTTCTTTATCTGGCGTACACAGTACCAATACGCGTTTTGTTTTACCTGTACCGTGTGGCAGGCTTACAGTACCGCGGATAGCCTGGTCTGCTTTTTTAGGGTCAACACCCAGACGGATGTGTACGTCAACAGAGCTATCGAATTTTGTGCAGTTCAGGTCTTTAACCAGTGCTGCAGCTTCGCCCAGTGAGTATTGTTTGTTTTTATCAATTTTAGCGTCTACCGCTTTTCTTTTTTTAGTGATTGTTGCCATTGCTACAATGATTTTGAATAAGGTGAACCAATGGATTAATTATTCCAGGGGGCAGCGCCATCAACTGTCAGACCCATGCTGCGCGCAGTACCGGCAACCATTTTCATGGCGCTATCCAGCGTAAAGCAGTTCAGATCAGCCATTTTGTCTTTGGCAATTTCTTCTACCTGAGCCCAGGTTACCTTACCTACTTTGTTACGGTTGCTTTCTTTAGAACCTTTCTGGATCTTAGCAGCTTCCATCAATTGTACAGCAGCAGGAGGGGTTTTGATAACGAAGTCGAAAGACTTATCAGCGTAAACTGTAAGTAGAACAGGTAATACTTTACCCATTTTGTCTTGAGTGCGAGCGTTGAATTGCTTGCAGAACTCCATGATGTTGACACCTTTAGAACCCAGTGCAGGGCCTATCGGAGGTGCCGGATTGGCTTGGCCGCCTTTACATTGCAGCTTCACATAGCCAGTAATTTCTTTAGCCATTTTTTAATCTTTTTGGTTTTAACGAATTACCAGAGTGTTAGCTCCGGCCTATTCTCCCAAATGCAACCTTAATAAGAGCAATATGAGAATTGGAGTGCAAAGGTAAGAAAAAAAGTGATTAAATGAACAATTATAACCGGAAAAAAGATAATAAATGATTAGTTATATGTGTTGTGGGTGTTTGTGCGGGTCAAAAATACGATGCATATTTATAGTAGAATAATCTATTGCATGAAAGCCCTTCTTACTGTGCTGATACTTTTTCATTGTATCGGCATGCTGAAATCCCAGACACTTGATACCATTTTTTACAATGCAAAGTGGAAAATTATCAAGGACAGAAACGAAATGTCCTATTACAGAATAGCTGTAAAAGATGGTATTATTTATAAAGTTTCCGATTATTACCGTAATGGCATGCTGCAAATGACAGGGACCGTGCTTGATCCGTACTCTATGAGTTTTAAAACGAATAACCATCACGGTTATTTCGTTTATTATGATTCATTGGGCAAAAAAACAAGTGAGGGCAGGTATGCGAATTCAAAAGAAGATGGTGAATGGAAATGGTATTACAGTTCCGGGATGCTTTCTATTAGCAAAAACTATAAAAATGGTATCCTGAACGGACTCGTATCTGCTTATGATTCAGCAACTGGGTACCTGCTAAGGGAGGGAGAATATGCGGATAACCGGATGACAGGTATCTGGACCTATTTTTATGAAGGTAGCAAACAGAAACGATCTGATATTACATTCAAAGAAGGCATTGTTGAAGGGATAGCAAAGTATTTCGACTCTACTACAGGCATAAAGTACATGGAGGGAGAATATATAGGTAATCTGCGGGAAGGACAATGGCATGAGTATTATCGCAGCAGTGGTGAGAAACTATGTGATGTCATTTATGTTAAAGGCCTACAAGAAGGACCGGTATACTTATACGACAGTATAGACGGAAGTATAAAAGTAAAGGGATTGTATAAAAAAGGGGTTCCGGTAGGAACCTGGTACACCTACTATCGAGGTAAGGTTTGGTTTACCTCTAACTTCTCTCACGACAATAAGGAAGTGAAATATGTATATTATGACACCCTTACACAAGTAATGACCAAAGAAGCATACCTTATAAAGGGTGAAAGAGCAGGCCAGTGGAAATATTATAATGCAACAGGCAAATTAATAGCAACAGAAACATACAAGAATGGATTATTAAATGGCGAAGCAGTGTTTTATGATACATTGGGTTCTGTGTATCTGCGTTCGTCATATAAAGATGATAAAAAGCATGGGCGATGGATGCTGTACCATCCTAACTCAAAAGATGTTTGGCTAAAGTATGGCTTCGAGAATGATTTGCCGGAAGGGAAGATGGAGTGTTACTATCCCAATGGAAAGATAAAAAGAAAGGAAACTTACGAAGGCGGTAAAATGACAAGCTCTGTATGCTATACACCTTCTGGCGATAAAACAGATTATTACCCTATAATAACAGATGCACAGTTTCATACAGACTTGATGACGTATATTGGCGATAACGTACAATACCCCGAAGCTGCAAAGCAACAGGGGCTGGAAGGGAAAGTATCGGTACGTTTTGCTATAAATGAGAGTGGTATGGTAGAAGATGTGCAAGTGTTGCAAGGTATAGGTGGTGGGTGTGATGAAGAAGCGGTAAGGATTATAACCCAGATGCCACCGTGGGAGCCTGCCAGATTGGATAATGTGCCATATAAAGCATATCAAACCGTGCCGGTAGTTTTCTGGATACACTGAGTTTACATATCTTAGATACTATCACGCACCGCTATCATACCATGTGGAAACGGCTTGTAGTCTTTTTTTGTTTATTGCTGGGTTTTGCTGATGCTGTGTTTGCACAAAATGCAGACTCTGCACAATCGCGCCTGAGGGATACGATGAACATAGGCGAAGTAATCATTAAAGCCCGTACCAAAATAAAAATCAGCAAAGATACCGTGAGCTATACGGTAGATTCTTTTTACAAGAACCCTATGGCTACTACGGAAGATGTGCTGAAACGCCTGCCGGGTGTGGAAGTGGGCAGCGATGGCAAGATAACCGTACAGGGCAAGGAGATAACTAAAATATACATCAACGGTAAAGAATATACATCGGACGACCTGCGCACCATTACCCAAAACCTGCCCGCCGAGGTGCTGGAAAAGATACAGGTGGCGGATTATTATGATGAGGATGCCCAGTTTAGCGGGGTAAAGCCCAATACGGACAAGAAGATCATCAAC
>CAMLKS010000060.1 GCA_946480675.1 uncultured Bacteroidota bacterium | reverse complement strand
AATTCAATCGCTTATATCAACCGTATAGGCATGCTGCGCCTGTTTACAGAAGGGGAAATATATGATGTAACCAATGCCGAACTGGAAAACTGGGAACTGGCCTATGACGTGCTGAAATACCAGATAGGGCAGAATATGTTCCGCATCTTTTACAAAGGCACCGAATACGATTAAAATATACGTTTCACAAAACGCAGGTGGTGGGTACGCTTCTTCAGCTTTATACTGATAATGCCTTCCTGATCTATACGGTCTATCACTACGCGCCCGCTGGTTTCAGTAGCGTGTATAATGGTGTGATTATCAAGCAAAATGCCCACGTGGACAATCTTCCCATCACTGTTATCGAAAAAAGCCAGGTCGCCACACTGTGCGTGTTGTAAAAAATCAACACCTGTGCCTTCTTTAGCTTGTTGGCTGGCATCTCGGGGGATGGCCATTCCACACATCTTAAATGCCATTTGTGTGAGCCCTGAGCAATCTATGCCTGCCCTGCTACGGCCACCCCACAAGTAGGGGGCATGCAGGTAGGCCATGGCTGCTTTTTCCAGGGACGCTGCATCCAGCACCATTTTTTTCAATGCCAGCTTTTTGCCTTTATACTTGCCGGTATCACCTTTGAAGTTTACAAGGCTCTTCTTAAAACCAAATAAGTCGCTGCCCATAGGCACCCATTGATCGCCCTGCTCAAACAAGATACGGTCGTTGTGGCTGGCAGCTACAGCCTTAGCCGGCTTGCGGTATTCTTTCCTGCTGGTCATCGTCAGCTGGCCAAAACGGCACCAGCCTTCATATCCGTCCCATTCGCAACGTATCCTTGCCCAGTTGTCTTCATTTACTTCCAGCACCTCGGCACGCTCGCCATACAGCATTTCGTTTACCTGTTCGGCACGGTGGCTGGGTTCGCTGCGCATAGGCATTACAGATACATTGCAATAAGAATATGATAAAACCATCGGTAGTTCAGGAAAAGAACTACAAAACTACGGCGATTAGGCAGAACATGGTAGTAAACGGCCCATTTCCTTAACCAAAATCTTTTCGTAACTTAGCAGGCTAATTTAGTGTTGTACATTTATTATAGATATAAAATTTATTAATAACTGTAAGCCTAATGGAAACCGGATTTAAAAACATCAGCTTAAAAGTTATAGCACAACATGGATTCATCAATTACCGTCGCCATAGTAGCGGTGGCCGCCATATTAATAGGTATTTTTCTAGGTAAAATAGTATTTGCAAAAAACACTCAAAAACAAGTAGACGAAGCAGAACAACAAGCTAAAAAACTGGTAGAAGAGGCGAAAGCACATGCAGAAACTATAAAGGAAAAGAAAATACTGGAGGCCAAAGAACACTTTTTACAACAAAAAAGTGAGCACGAAAAAGAAGTATTACAGCGCAACCAGAAAATTGCCGAAGTAGAAAACCGTATTAAACAACAACAGCAAAGCGTAAATGACAAAAACGCATCGCTGCAAAAACAAATTAACGAATACCAGCAGCTGAAGGAAAACCTGGATAAGCAACTGGAAGTAGTAAACATCAAGCGTACCGAACTGGAACGCCACCAGGAAGAGCACATCAAGCGCCTTGAAAAGGTAGCCAACTTATCGGCTGAAGAAGCGAAGGCAGAGCTGATGGAAGCGGTGAAAGAAGAAGCCCGTACCGCCGCCATGGCCCACGTGAAGGAGATAATGGAAGAGGCGAAAGCCAATGCTACTAAAGAAGCGAAGAAAATCATCATCCAAACCATACAACGTACCGGCGCAGAGCAAACCATAGAGAATGCCATTACGGTATTCAACCTGGAAAGCGATGAGATAAAAGGCCAGATAATAGGCCGCGAGGGACGTAACATTCGCGCGCTGGAAGCAGCTACCGGTGTAGACCTGATCATAGATGACACTCCTGAAGCTATCGTACTGAGCTGTTTCGACCCGCTGCGCCGTGAGGTAGCCCGCCTGTCGCTGCAGCGCCTGGTGCAAGATGGTCGCATTCACCCTGCACGTATTGAAGAGGTGGTGGAAAAAACGAAGAAACAACTGGAAGAACAAGTGCTGGAAATAGGCGAGCGTACTATCATAGAATTAGGTATCCACGGTCTGCATAAAGACCTGGTGCGTATGGTAGGTAAAATGCGCTTCCGTTCATCATACGGTCAAAACCTGCTGATGCACTCTAAGGAAACAGCTAACCTTTGCGGTATCATGGCTGCTGAACTGGGCCTTGGCCAAAAGGTAGTGAAACTGGCAAAACGTGCCGGCCTGCTGCATGATATAGGTAAAGTGCCGGATGAAGAAACAGAACTGAGCCACGCATTGCTGGGGGCGAAATTGGCTGAAAAAAGTGGTGAGCACCCTGCTATCGTGAACGCTATTGGTGCCCACCACGATGAGATGGAGATGACTTATATCATTTCACCTATCGTACAGGCCTGCGATGCCATCAGTGGTGCACGCCCGGGTGCGCGCCGCGAAATGATGCAGAGCTATCTGCAGCGCATCAAAGACCTGGAAGGTCTGGCCATGGCCTACAATGGTGTAGAAAAAGCATATGCAATACAGGCAGGCCGCGAACTGCGCGTAATAGTAGAAGCGGAGAAAGTAAGCGATGCAGACAGCGACCGCCTATCGTTTGAAATAGCTGACAAGATTCAGAAAGAAATGCAATATCCCGGCCAGATAAAGGTAACGGTGATACGTGAGCTGCGTGCTGTGAATATAGCACGATAACAGCAATAATACTCATAAGAAAAGGCGGCAGAATATCTGTCGCCTTTTTTCTGTGCATATATAGAAAGCTTGCTGTTATTTTTTTACAGCATCACGGGTTGTCTTGGCCATTTCCAGGTGGTGCTGCAATACCGGTACTTTGCCCGATGCCCAGCCTTTTATCTCAGCATCGTTGCCATTATCCGCTTCGTCCTGAAACTTTTTAATATCTTCTTCATGGTCATCTACCATAAAGTCCATATAAGCTTTATCAAAATCAGCACCTTTCTTTTCTGCCAGTTCGTTTACTTTCTTCTGCTTGTCTTCGCTAAGTGTAGCCGGCAATGCGATGTTTTTAGAAGCCGCCAGTGATTTCAGCTCTTCATTTGCCTGGCTGTGGTCGGCAACCATGCCTTGTGCAAACTCTTTTACCTGTGCAGATGCGGCATTCGTAGCGGCAAGCTTGCCCAGCTCTACTTCCATCATTCCACCATCGGCAGCAGCTACGGCAAATTCAGCGTCTTTTTCAAGATTTGTATCATCCAGTTTGGCCTCGTTTTGTTCTTCGGCCACTTCTTTACTGTCCGTTTCATTGTTGTTGCCGCATGAAGCAGCCGACAGTAATGCAGCAAGTAGGAGTGTGTTGACAATAGTCTTTTTCATAAACAACATAGTTAATGGTTTATGAAGGACTTAAAAAGTAATGCCAACTCACAGTTTAATTTTAAAGGGCAGTCACCCTGTTGTCTATAAAACGCACTTGTTTCCTGCTATTGGCGGGGAACTGCATTTGCTGCATTTCGCTACCCGAGTGGAAGTGCAGTAGCGGGGCTACCCGTAATTTAGACTGTAATAAAGGACGAAGCTTATGCTCACAATCATCTACGGAAAGGGGGGTGTTAATGTGCAGTTTCAACTCGTCAGTGCCTATGTTATTGGTAAATACTTCTACCACATATTCCTTTATAAAAGGTATGCTGTTCAGTATATCAAATATCGCAGGTGGATAAAGGGTCGTGCCCTTGTATTTTATCATCTGTTGCTTGCGCCCCAACACTGGGCTCAGGCGGCGCGAATACCTGCCGCAGCTGCATTGGGTTTCGTAAAAGGTGCATATATCCCCTGTGCGGTATCGTAATAGCGGCATCCCTTCTACGCCGAGGGTAGTTATGGCTACTTCGCCATATTGATTGCTATGTAGCGGGTTGCCTTCATCGTCCAGTATTTCCAATATTATCAGGTCTGGGGTTTGGTGCCCACCCATGCCTGCGCCACATTCGGTAAAAGCCGTTTGCATTTCGGTAGAGGCATAAGTGCTGTATAAGTGTATCGGCCATTCTTTATGAATGTTCTGCCCCAAGGTATTCAGTTCAAAATCGCCTTGCCTCAGGCTTTCACCTATGCATACGGCTTTCTTCACGGGGGTATGGTGCAGGTCTATGCCATGTTCTTTAGCATATTCTATCATCTTCAGCATAAAAGAGGGCACGGCTACAATGCTATTGCTCTGCAAGCGAAAGATGGTATCCCACTGCATAGCAGGCAATCCCGGCCCTGTACGTACCAATGCCGCCCCCAGTTTGCGTATGCCCTGGTAGTAAGCGATACCGGCCATAAACTGGCGGTCCAGCGTCAGCATCAGTTGATAACAATCTTCCGGCTTGCCATCGGCTGTAAGGAACGATTGTTGTTCATTATAGGCCAGCCTTTGCAGGTCGTTCTCCGTAAGCGCTATAGATACCGGCCTGCCCAGTGTGCCCGATGTGGCGGTGTACTCTTTTATTTTATCAGTTGTTACACACAGAAAATCCCAATTGTGCTCCTGCATATCGCTCTTGGTGGTGGTAGGCAGGTATTTCATATCCTGCAGCGTTTTAATATTGCGTATATCAATATTATGTTCTTTGAACAATCGCTGGTAGAATGGAGAGTGGGCCTTCAGGTATTTCAGCAGTTCCTGCAATGCAGACTGCTGCCATTCACTTTGTTTATGTAACGGCTCAAAAGCCAATGTAGGATGAAATTGCACCGGGTAAACTTTTGTGAAAAGTACAAATTTTCATGTTGTACGATAGCTTTTATTATAGATAGTTCAAAATTTTGCAGGCTGTAATGCGCTGCTGTGGCGGGTTTATATACCTATTGACGCGCTTTATTGATTTGCATTTTTAAAATTCATTTGTCTTGCATTATCTTTGCACATGGCTGCAAAATCTAAGTTCTACGGCGAAGGCCTTACATTTGATGATGTACTCCTTGTGCCGGCCTACTCTGAAGTCCTTCCTAGAGAAGTAAGTACTGTAACACAACTCACAAAAGACATTAAGCTGAACATTCCTATGGTATCTGCCGCAATGGATACTGTAACGGAAGCCCCGTTGGCGATAGCTTTGGCCCGTGAGGGTGGAATCGGTATGCTGCATAAAAATATGAGCATCGAACGCCAGGCTGAGCAGGTGCGTAAAGTAAAACGCAGCGAAAGCGGCCTTATCGTAGACCCGATAACGCTTTCTCCCGAAGCTACGGTAGGCGATGCCCTGAAGCTAATGCGCGACAATAAAATAGGTGGTATCCCCATAGTAGATGCAAACAATCTGCTGGTGGGTATTCTTACTAACCGCGACATGCGCTTTGAAAAGAATATCAAGAAGAAGATAAAAGACGTAATGACCACGGAAAATCTGGTAACTGCAGCTGCCGGCACCAGCATGGCGAAGGCAGAAACAATACTGGAACAGTATAAAATCGAGAAGCTGCCGATAGTAGATAAGAAAGGCAAGCTGATAGGTCTTATTACCTTCCGCGATATCATCCAACTGAAAAGCCATCCTAATTCTAACAAAGACCAACTGGGCCGCCTGCTGGCAGGTGCTGCTGTTGGCATCACTGCCGATACGCTGCAACGTGTAGAAGCGCTGCTGACTGCCGGTGTGGATGTGATAACGCTGGATAGCGCGCATGGCCACTCTAAAGGTGTGGTAGATATGGTGAAGCTGGTGAAGAAAACATTTAAAACACTGCCTGTAATAGCAGGTAATATAGCTACTGCTGCCGGTGCTAAAGCACTGGCCGATGCAGGTGCCGATGCAGTAAAAGTAGGTGTAGGGCCGGGTTCTATCTGTACTACGCGGGTAGTAACAGGTGCAGGTGCCCCGCAGCTTACCGCTATCATGGAGGCAGCCTCTGTATTGAAAAAACGTGGTGTACCTGTTATCGCAGATGGCGGTATCCGTTACACGGGTGATATGGTGAAAGCCATCGTGGCCGGTGCATCCAGCGTGATGGCGGGTTCTATCTTCGCCGGTACGGAAGAAAGCCCTGGTGAAACCATCATTTACGAAGGCCGTAAGTTCAAGTCTTATCGTGGTATGGGTAGCGTAGAGGCGATGCAGGAAGGTTCTAAAGACCGTTACTTCCAGGATATGGAAGCAGACATAAAGAAGCTCGTTCCCGAAGGCATTGTAGGCCGTGTGCCATACAAAGGTAGCCTGAATGAAGTGGTGCAGCAGTTTGTAGGCGGCCTGCGTGCAGGTATGGGTTATACCGGTGCTCGCGACATCAAAACACTGCATGAAGAAGCGCAGTTCATCCGCATCACATCTGCAAGTATGGCGGAAAGCCACCCGCACGATATCGTGATAACGAAAGAAGCGCCTAACTATAGCAGGTAGTTTCTTGAAAAGTATATAAAGCAAAGGCCCCGCATTGCGGGGCTTTTGCTTTATATATGCTATTAAAATGAAACTGAAAGCCCTACTACAAATCTGCCATTGGCTTTCCAGTCATACTTAGGTGCCCAGTGGTAATATACGCCTGCGTTCAGATTGATGTAAGCAAGGTTCAGGTAATCAACACGTAGCAGTTGATTGAGCAATAAGCCTGATTCATGATACCCGTCTCTTGGTGCTATGATGCCGGGGTTAGCAGCCATATTGGCTTTGTTGAGTGTGCCATATAGCATATTATGCGCAAGGCTCAGGTAAGGCTTGCTGAATTTGGTGTTGTAAAAATACCTGTCGAAATCGTGACGATACATGAGGCTGCCAAACCTGTCGCTGAAATAACTGTAGGGTAGCATGGTAAGAAAGCCACCCCATGCATAAAACTGGAAATCATTTTTAAGCCTGTAGCCATTACCCGCCAGCAATAGCGACTGTGGCAATGCTTTATCATTATCTGTTTGTATGATGCCGCCCATCAGTTTGAAGTTATCCTTGCCCCACCTGTTAATGTGTACATTATAAGTAACTGCAGCTATTGCTTTCATATAGTTGGTACTATAGGTGCCACTTTCTACTTTTCCTGCCGATAGCTGTAAATAGATGATGGGATACTTGGTACCTGCTGCAAAATAGTAGCCAGCAAACGGTGTGCGTTTTTCGCCGTAAGCATAGCGCAGGTTTAAAGAACCCTCTGTTACATCATACTTACCATTGGCCCTCGCTTCATTGAAACTGTAAGCATATTGCGGTGTCAGGGTTTGCTTCTTTCCCCGCAGTTCCAGTTCGTAATACCCCAGCCTGCCATGTGCAGCCGCGCTAAATTCTTCTATCCTGTCTACCTTAGCCAGCAACCATGTTTGCAGTGTCTGCCTGTCTACTTCCGGGTGAATGTTTACATTGCCTGTATTGCGATAGTTATTCTGGTAAGCCAGTTCTATCCAGTGTTCTTTTTTGCCGGTAGGGAATAGGCGGACAGAGCCACCATATTTCATCACCTTATCTTTAAAGCCATAACCAAACCAGCCACCTGCACTAAAGTATTTGGAAATGCGGTCGTTAGTATAAAGCCCCAGTCCCAGTCTTGTACCTTCATATGTATTATAGGCTATGAGCCTTGTAAGGTCCAGGTCGATAAACTTGATAGGTATGCGGCCAATGGCAATATTGGTAGCATTACTAAAGAATTTATCAATGCCTGTTTCCGCCATTGCGCTATCCATCAATACATAAGTATTCAGTTCTTTCTTCGATACATCTTCAAACCGGTAGCGTGCCCATTCCGCATCTGTACGCAGGTCTACAGAGTCATGCAGTTTCACCGAGTGCGCTTTGTCGAAACGAATGCCGCGGCTACCATCAAAAGATACCGAATCGATAATAGAGTGGCCAGACCATACCATGCCCAGTTCGGGTAACGGGTATTTTTTAAAGATGAAGTCGTAATTCAATTCTCGGGGAAACCACTTGCCGTTCACGTGCCGATATATTTGTTGCATTTTAAAGGTGCGGCCATCACCGGTATCAGGAGTAGTAGCCGTGATGTGCGATATGGCATAACCATTACTATGGATGTACAGAATACCCGTCAGCGCTTTAAAGGTGACATTCTTTTTAGGTTTATACTTCAATATGAATATGGTATCGCTGCCTTCCAGTATCTCATCCGCCAGGTCAAACTGGTAGCGGCTTTGCCAGCCATTCGATAAAGGGCTTACATAGTCTGTCGCATTCAGCTTTATATAATCGTCGTAGGCATGGAAAGGTAGTACACCGGTAATGATATTGGTAAAAATGGTTTTCCTAAAACCTGAAAAACGGGATGCCAGTACATTTTCTTGTCGTTTGGCGGGGCGCTCAAAAGCTACTTCACTATAGGTTTCAGAAAAGATGATATGCGTACTATTCCGGAGGGAGTCCATTTCCTTGCGCGAGGCAGCTATCATTGAATCTGCCAGCCTGCGGTCACTATCAGATAGCGTTACAGGTTTACTATTCTTTGCTTTGATAGCGCCGGGATTAGGCAATAGGTCCACATACATTTTATAGTATATTTCATACGCATATTGTGTATACTTATCCGGGTTGTTATTATCCTTATTGCGGATGGCAGTATTTACAATGCGCTTTATCTTTTCATATGGCGGACGAATAATCACTTCTTCTGTAACAGCAGATGCGGGTGCCAGGAAGATGGTATCGATACCCACCACATTCACCCGCTTGCTTTCATACCCTACATAGCTTATATGCAGTGTGTTAATTCCCGATAATAACTGAAACGAGAATTTGCCATTGATATCTGATACAATGCCTTGTTTCGTATCACCTTGCCTGATGGTAGCAAAGGGTAAGGCACGTCTGGTTTCAGCGTCTGCTACAGTGCCGCTAACGGTTTGCGCAGTGGCCTGTAATGTGCAGGCTAAAAACAGTAAGAAAAGCAGGGGTCTTTCCATGATATAAATAAAGCAAAAAACGGCGCAACCTGTTTATTGTTGCGCCGTTGTTTATATATTTTTTAACGTCTACCCTTCTGTGTCAAAGCCTTTATCCGGCGATGTGTTTTTTAGGATGCTGTAAATGATAGGTGCCTGTCGGTAGATATTGTTATTGTATTTATTGCCTAGTATAATGATGGTAAAATTGTCTTGTATAAAGCGATAGAATACCGTGTTGTTGCCATGCCACCAGCCGTTGTGGTAAATGATCTTATCGCCATCAGGATAGCACAGCATGCGCCAGCCAAGGCCATAGTTCTTTACCCCCGGTTTCTCAAAAGAGCAAGGACCGTATGCCAGCTCTATAGTTTCATTGCTCAATATTGTGTTATTGTAAAAGGACTGGTCCCAGCGGTACATGTCCTGTACCGTGCTGTAGATGCCTTTATCACCCTGCACACCATCGGCAAACATATCCGGCTCGCGCACCCAATTATATTTATAGCTCATAGCAGTGCCGGCAGGGTAGCCCTTTGCAGGGTTGTAGGCAAAGGTGTTTTTCATACCCAGCGGTTGAAAGATGTATTTGCTCATGAAGTCTGCATACGACATTTCTGTAACGGTCTCTATAATGGAAGCCAGTATTGCATAATTACTGTTACAGTATTTGAAGCGGGTATTGGATCTGAACTCCTGTCGCGGTTTGTACTTGGCAAACATTTCGATCACATCTGCATTGGTCATTGGGGTGCGATGGTCTTTCCTGTAAGCAGGCACCCATTTTATATAGTCTGGTATACCGGAACGATGGTTTAGCAACATTTTCACCGTTACATCCGGGTAAGGGAAGTTAGCAATATAGGTACTTACTTTCTCATCAATGTTGATATACTTATGTTGGTGCAGTAACAGTATAGCGCCCGCCGTAAATGTTTTAGATACAGATGCCAGTTGCGATGCGCTGTTCACATTCAGCGGTTGCCCTTGCTCGCGGTTGGCAGTGCCATAATAGCGTTCATACAGTATCTTTCCTTTATAACCCACCAGCACGCTGCCGTTAAAGCCTACACGCGTTTGTATCTTGTAAAATGAATCCAG
>CAMLKS010000059.1 GCA_946480675.1 uncultured Bacteroidota bacterium | reverse complement strand
CTACTGAACTGATGCCAGTATTGCTCAACGGCCATGTGTATGGAGACTTTACATAACCTGCTATTTTATTGCTACCTGCCAGTTTGTAAACATACATAGTAGATGCCAAGTTGGTGGGCAGAATGATGCCATTGGCAGGAACACTGGTGTTACCAAAGTCATTGTCCTGGCCTATTACCAGTGTGCTATCGTTTACAATAGCCATATCTTCAGGCTTATCTAATGCAGGGTCCCAGCCATTTGCCAGCAGATCCATGAATTCCCATTTTTTAACGGCGGTGATACCGATACCTGCCAGGCCGGTAGAATCGTAATACTGTTCGATGGTTTTACCTCCTACCCAGTTGGTAGTGATAGGTGTAGCGCCCGATATGTCGATACGGTATATTTTCTTCCTGTCAGTAGTGCCGCGAACGGCGTGCTCTATCAGCAGAAACTCGTTATTGTTGATTGCCACCATATCGCCGATCTTAATGTCTTTGAAACGTATTTTATTGCCGCCTGAACCTATCGCCGTGTCGATAATATAAGCAAACTGGCGTGTAGTATTAGTTGCAGGGTCGATCTCTACCAGGCGCAGGATGCGCGTAGTGTCCCTTACGCTGGCTTTCGGAAATTCCATTGTGCTTTGAACGATGCCGTACACTTTGCCGTTAGGCGTAACTGCTACACCTTCAAAACCACGGTTTGGCGTGCGGTAGCGCAATACGGTATCAATGCCTACCTGGCTGGCCGCATTACCGAAAGGTGAATACCTGTTTATTACCTTACCGTTGGAGTCGAGCTGCTGGATGGTTGTGCCATATTCATCGCACACCCAAAAGGTATTGTTAGCACCTATCTGGATACCTTCCGGATCGATACCCCAGGCATCGATACCCAGTATTTTGGTATTAGGGCAGTTGTTAGATGTATCAGACCATGCAATCTCGCGGGCATTGCCTGCACCATTAGGATTTGGTAAGCCGGTCATACCCGTACCGTCGGGACGCTTGAATGTTTTAGTGTACAGTATGCGTACGCTATCTGTTATTTTGATGCGGTGAATTTTAGGAACATACGCAGGAAAAGGGAATATTTTTTCATCCCCTGAAGCGCAGTTGGCGTTTCCCGCATCTATATTCGGGCCGCGGTCTGAAATGGTGAAGAATTCATTTTCTGTACCGGGAATGTAGCAGAGGCCGGAGAAGCCCGACTCGCGGAAAGCCTGACCTTGATAAGTGCCGATAGGTGCAGATCTGCCATTGATATATTTGCTCCAGGTAATCTGTGCATTGGCTGCACCCGCTGAAAGCGTGAAGATTGAAAGTAAGGTATAGATGTTTTTCATCCTGCAAAAGACGAAATAACATGTTGCGTAGATATTATGTATAAGTTAGTTAATAGTTAACCGGGTATGATTAATAATACCTGACTAAATGATGCCCATTTGCTGCATCAGCAAGGTAGCGTTACTGGATGTAGAGCCGCCTGTTTTTATAGTGTAATCGAAATGTAAACGGCCATCTATAATAGTGCTTTCAAAATGATAATTGATAATGGCGGGTGCATATTCAGCTTCCAAACGGCAAAGGCTGGTATCGTGCGTGGCTACTATGCCGATGGTATTGGCCCGAAGCAGTTTTTGGATTATGGCTATGGTGCCTTTCTGTTTGTCATCAGAATTAGTACCACGTAGCGGTTCATCTACCAATATCATGTATGGAGTGCTCTCTACCGTTTCCTGCATGATGCGCTGCATACGGTTCAGTTCAGCCTTGAAATAAGAAACATCTTCCTGTACGGAATCGGTAATGCGCATAGAGGTGAACAACTGCAATAAAGGAATATTGGCCTGTTGTGCACATACAGGCAAGCCTGTATAAGACAGGATGAGCGTGATGCCCACCGTGCGGATATAGGTACTCTTACCCGTCATATTAGCGCCGGTAAGCAGGTATAGGCGTTGTGTGTTTGATAAATGAATATCATTACCTACTACGCTATCGCTGTGTAGCAATGGATGTTTTAGTGTGGTGCCTTCAAAGGCTAAGGCATCATTGAAAGAAGAATAGATATTTTCAGGATGATTGAATGCATAATTGGCAAGGCTGATGTAGGTGTCGGTTTCATCTACATGATTGAAAGCGGTTATTAATAACTCTTTGTTAGAGCGTTTCCACTTTTCCAGTTTCAGCACGCAATAGATATCGAAAAGGAAAAAAGTATTCATGAGCGGGCCTACCATGCCATTGGCCCGGCTATCGAAAAGATGCACCAGCTTGCGGAACTGTGTAACTGCACCCACGGAAGTATGGCTTACCTGCTGCATATTAGCAAGCGTGGGGTGTTGAAATGATTGCGCAGCAATAGCCGCTAGTAACTGTTCATATTTATCTACCAGCTTTACACTGCGGCCCACCAGCAGGTGTGTTTCTTTTACCGGCTTGCTATAAATGATAAGCGTGACCCAGTTGGCAACGATTACCAGCGTTAGTAATGGATGGAATGTTTGCTGGATGATAGAGAGAACAATAAAGATGACAGACAAAACAGGTAATACAATTGAAACAATGCGTAATAGCTTGTTGCCAAACTTTTCCGGCATGTGCAGCCATGAAAGTATTTTATCGCGGTCACCTTTGCCTTCTTCGTATAATGTGCCAGTTAGTTTGAACTGGTGAATGAATTGTGGTGCGGTGGAGAGTTCCTGGATGCAGGCTTGCCTTTCAGTAATGGTTTCGATAGAGGCGTATGGGTTTTTAAAAAGATTCACCAATAACTCTTTTCCCTTCAGCGTAACACTGCGGCATATCAATTGAAAGAGGGAGCCTTTGCCAAATATATCCAGGTCGTACGTGTATGGATGTAGCGGGTCTACCTCTTCCTGTGCAGCATCAAAGCCACTGATGTTGCCATCAAGGGCGGCGAGCTCTGCCTGTAATAACTGAACACTTATGGCGCGGATGCGTAGTTTTTCTTTCAGGCCATTGTGCCTGTTTACTATTATAAAAAACAAAGCGGTAGACCCTACCAAGAGCATCCACCACATGTCATTATCATACTTGAATGCAAAGTATAGCAGTACGATAGCTGCTATGCCGGATAGTAAGCGTAAAGATGAAAACGTGGTGACCTGCTTTTGCAGGGTATCTATAATTTGTGTTTCTTTTTCAGTTTCGGACTGGTAGTATGCGTTTGGGGTCATTGGCGTAAAGGTAGTGTTATTGTTTTCTAAGAATTTTATTCGTGAGGGATACTAAAGTGATGATAAGGGGCAGACATATCTGTAAAATAAAAATCAGCCATCATAGTGAGCTACTACAATGGCTGATTTATTATTAAAATTAACTTATGCTAAAACACTATTGTTTACCGCTGCCATTTCTTTTACGGCTGCAACGATGGCTTCTGCATCGTAACCGCATTCGCGGTGCAGTTCTTCAGGCTTGCCGTGTTCTACTATACGGTCGGGGATGCCCAGCATCTTTACTTCAGGTGTATAGTTGTTAGCGGCCATGAATTCCAGCACAGCGCTACCGAAGCCACCTACTATGGTGCCGTCTTCTACGGTTATTATCTTGCTGAATTTATTAGCTATGTTGTGCAGCATGGCTTCATCCAGCGGCTTGGCAAAGCGCATATCGTAATGCGCAGGGTTGAAGCCCTCTGTTTTCAGCATGTTGCAAGCCTTCACGGCAAAGTTGCCGGGGTGGCCAATGGTCAGTATCGCTACGTCCTCCCCTTCTTTTATCACGCGGCCTTTGCCTATTTCTATCTTTTCAAACGGGGTGCGCCATTCGGGCATTACACCTTGTCCGCGTGGGTAGCGGATAACGAAAGGCAATTCGTTCTCATCCAGCTGCGCAGTGTACATCAGGTTGCGCAGTTCGGCTTCATTCATCGGTGCGCTTACAATCATATTGGGTATGCAGCGCATGAACGGAATATCGTAAGCACCGTGGTGTGTAGGGCCATCATCGCCTACCAGCCCGGCCCTGTCGAGGCAGAAGATAACCGGTAGTTTTTGAATGGCGACATCGTGCACCACCATATCGTAAGCGCGCTGCATGAACGAGCTATAGATATTGCAGAACACGCGCATGCCACGCGTAGCCAGGCCGGCACTAAGCGTAACGGCGTGCTGCTCGGCAATGCCTACGTCAAAGGCGCGGTCGGGCATGGCTTCCATCATGTATTTGAGGGAGCAACCGGAAGGCATAGCAGGTGTAATGCCCATGATAGCCGGGTTTTTCTCTGCCAGTTCTATTATGGTATGCCCAAACACATCCTGGTATTTAGGTGGTTCGGGGATGGTAATTACTTTCTTATTTATCTTACCTGTTATCTTATCGAAAGTGCCGGGGGCGTGCCATAGGGTCTGATCTTTTTCAGCCAGGTCGTAGCCTTTACCCTTCACGGTTTTGATGTGCAGCAGCTTAGGGCCGGGAATATCGCGCAGGCCTTCCAGTGTTTCAGTCAGCTTCAGCACATTGTGGCCATCTATAGGGCCAAAATAACGTAAGCCTAATGCTTCAAACAAGTTGCTTGATTTCGACAGTACGCCTTTCAAGCCTGCTTCTACTTTAGATGCCAGTTCTTGCTGGAAGCCGCCATAAGGCAGTTTGCCCAACAGTTTCCATACATCATCGCGCAGCTTGTTGTAGGTATGAGAAGTGGTAATATCTGTAAGGTATTCTTTCAATGCACCCACATTCGGGTCTATCGACATATTGTTGTCGTTCAGGATGATGAGCACATTGCTATTGCTAACACCTGCATGGTTCAGCGCCTCGAAGGGCAGGCCTGCCGTCATAGCACCATCGCCAATGATGGCTACGTGCTGGCGGTAAGTCTCTCCCTTGTATTTAGAAGCGATAGCCATACCCAGTGCAGCAGATATGGAAGTGGAGGAGTGGCCTACGCCGAAAGTATCGTATTCACTTTCGCTGCGCTTAGGGAAACCACTGATGCCACCATATTTACGATTGGTATGAAACACCTTGCGGCGGCCTGTAAGTATCTTGTGGCCATAGGCCTGATGGCCTACATCCCATACCAGCTGGTCGTCGGGGGTATTCATTACATAGTGCAGCGCAACGGTAAGTTCCACCACGCCAAGGCTGGCGCCAAAGTGGCCGCCGTGAACACTCACGCAGTCGATAATGAACTGTCGCAGCTCGGTGCATACCTGTTGCAAGTCGGCTTTAGAAAGCTTCCTCAGGTCGGCCGGTATATCTATTTTACTGAGTAACGGGCCTGCTGCTATTTCTTCCATGCACTAAAATCGGGATTATGAAACGTCAAAAATAATTAAAAAAGCCGTGATGTAATGATTTATTATAACATTATAAATACGATAAGGGTTCGAAAAAGGTTCCTTCGATTTATAAGGTTAACAGAAGGAATGCAATTATTGCGCCAATACTATAATACCTTTGAACAGAATTTCTTAAAAAAATGTTTAACCGTTACTGGAGGGAGTACCCGTGGTTTCTGCAGCTGGTGCTTTTCGGGTTGATGACCTTCGTGTTTATCTCTTTCTTTTTTGCATTTGCCTATTATACCGTACCCATGATAACGGGTAACAGTATTACCGAAGCATTGAACGTGAGCAAGCAAAGCAGCCCGCAACAACTATCGGTATTCATATGGCTGCAAGGCGCGTCATCCATATTCTCCTTCATTTTGCCGGCTATACTGTTTGCCAACCAAACGCACCCTGACAAGGCGGAATACCTGGGGCTGAAAAAACCGCAACGCCCCGTGCAACTGCTGTGGAGCATACTGCTGATGCTGGGTGCCTTCCCGATATTTATAGAAATAGCAGCCCTGCTGAAAGATATGAAAGCATTGGGCGATGATACCCAGGGGGCTAAGCAGATAGAAGAAGCCACTGAGGCTATCCTGAATATGAACGGCACCGGTGAACTGCTGCGTGCCTTATTGGTGATGGCGGTGATACCTGCATTGGGCGAGGAGCTATTCTTCAGGGGGGTATTGATGCGGTTGCTGCACCTGCAAAGCAAGAGGATAGGGCTGGCGATAATTGTAACCGCAGCTATGTTTGCTGTGATACATGGCACACCATATAATTTCCTGTCGATATTTATTGCGGGTATCTTCCTGTGTATCATATATATACAAACCGGCTCGCTGTGGTGTAGTATTGCAGCGCACTGTGTTTATAATGGCAGCCAGGTACTTATGAGCTATTGGGGGAAAAGTGACCCTACGTTGAAAGCCCTGAGCGATGCAAAACATCTGCCCATAGCTGTAACATTGATAGGTACGGCTGTCTTTGCCCTGTCGGCCTACATGCTGTGGAAGAACCGCACTCCCTTACCTGCCAACTGGTCGGATAATTTCAGGAATGAAGAACCGGAAGTAAGCAACAGCGAAAGCATATAATTATCTTTACCGGCTAAACATTTTTCCAGCACATGGCATTACACTGGCCCACATTCTTTACCCGCCTTGGCAGCGCTATTGTTTTCAGCATCATTATGATGGCAGGGTTGCTGTGGGATGAATGGGCTTTTGTGGTATTGGCAGGGTTGATACAGTTCCTGTGCCTGCGCGAATATTTCAAACTGCTGAAGCTGATAAACAATGAAGTGTATTGGCCGGAATGGTTGCAATGGGCAATACAAGTCTTTGCCGCAGGGCTGTTGTTATTGCAGATGCCTGTGTGGAACGTGGGGTATCCTATATTATTGTTTGTACCGGTACTGATAATGCTATGTGCCGTATTGAGGAAACAAACCGCCCTGATGGCGGTATTGCTGGGGCTGGCAGGTATATTCTATATATCGCTGCCTATGATATTATTTCTGCACCTGCGGCTGGTGCACCTTTCCATACCATTGGCATTAGTGCTGATGATATGGATGAATGATACAATGGCTTACCTTGTAGGTTCTTTTATAGGTAAAACGCCTTTCTCTGAAATATCGCCCAAGAAGACCTGGGAAGGGACTGTAGGTGGCGCTATACTCACTGTAGTTGGTGCTGGTATATGGGGTTATTATTCAGCCTATTATAGTATTGTAGACTGGGTGGTACTGGCCTTGTGTGCAGCCATAGCGGGTACTGCGGGCGACCTGCTGGAATCGAAACTGAAACGTATGGCAGGTGTAAAAGATTCGGGCGCCATGATGCCGGGGCATGGCGGTGCGCTGGATAGATTTGATTCGTTGCTGGTAGCTATCCCTTTTGCTTTTGTGTACGCTTACCTGTTCATGTTTTAACCTATCGTAAAGTTGCATCACCCATTATACTTCTTACCTTTGCCGCACATTTTATAAAAGCATGTCTATACACCGCGAGGGATACCGATATATCATTATTGCATCTGTTTTATGGGCCATCATATGGTGGGCAAGTTATAAGTTTTTACTGCCCGACCTATCCTGGCTTTTCTGGCTTATACAGGTACCCTGTTTCCTGTTGTGGTTCTGGGTTATCTGGTTCTTCCGCATACCGGCGCGCGACTATACTTATAACGACAGTAAATACGTGGCCCCTGCCGATGGCAAAGTGGTGGTAATAGAAGAAACCTTTGAACCGGAATACTTTAAAGACAAACGCCTGCAGGTATCCATTTTCATGTCGCCGCTGAATGTGCACGTAAACCGTACGCCTATCACAGGCATCATCAAATACATGAAATATCATCCCGGTAAATACCTGGTGGCATGGCACCCCAAATCATCTACCGAGAACGAACGCACCACGGTAGTGGTGGGCAATAACCGTACGGAAATACTGATGCGCCAGATAGCCGGTGCGCTGGCAAGGCGTATATGCTACTATGTAAAAGAAAACCAACCGATGAAACAAAATGAAGAGTTCGGCTTCATCCGCTTCGGGTCGAGAGTGGATATTTATTTCCCGTTGGGGACGAAGATAGATGTGAAAATAGGTGATATGGTGCAGGGTGGTGTCACAGTATTGGGGAGTATCAGCTAAAATGTTAAAATCTGCCTGAAAAGCGGCGATATTTGATAATTCTATATCTTTACCTTTCAAATAATTGAAATTTTTTAAAACATCTGATATGAAAAAACTTACTTTATTACTGGGTGCCCTCGTGATAGCAGGTGCTTCTTTTGCATGCGATGGTAAAGGCAAGGGCGATAAAGCTTGCTGCAAGAAAGAAGAGAAGAAAGAGTGCTGCAAGAAAGGTGAAAAGAAATCTTGCCACAAAGACGAAACAGCTAAAAAAGAAGAAAGCAAAGACGCTAAAAAAAGCGAAAAGAAATCATAATCCTTACGGGTTAGTTATACTGAAAATGCCTTCCGCAACGGAGGGCATTTTTATTTTAGGCAGATGCAACAGAACTTTGCAGCCATGGCATATCATAAGATAACCGAAGCCGACCTGAACTTTTTTAAATCGATAGAAGGGATAGCGGGTGTGTTTACAGATGAAGAGGCGCTACAGAACAGTGCCAGCGACCAGACCGAAGACCTGCATTACCTGCCTGAAGTAGTGATACAACCGCAAACGGTAAGTGCTGTGAGCAGCATCATGAAATACTGCAACGAGCACCACATACCTGTAACACCGCGTGGTGCAGGCACGGGCCTTAGCGGCGGTGCACTGGCCGTGCATGGTGGCGTGGTGCTGGATATGAAACGCTTCGATAAGATACTGCATATAGATAAACGCAACCTGCAGGTGATAACAGAACCGGGTGTGATAACGCAAGTGCTGCAGGAAGCGGTGAAGGCGGAAGGCTTGTTTTACCCGCCCGACCCTGCCAGCAAGGGCTCCTGTTTTATAGGTGGTAATGTATCTGAAAACTCAGGTGGGCCAAGAGCCGTGAAATATGGTGTGGTGAAAGACTATGTGCTGAACCTGGAAGTGGTATTGCCTAATGGTGAAGTGATATGGACAGGTGCTAATGTGCTGAAGAATGCCACGGGTTATAACCTGACACAACTGATAGTGGGCAGTGAAGGAACGCTGGGCATCATTACCAAGATAGTACTGAAACTAGTGCCTGCCGTGCAGCAAGACCTGCTGATGCTGGTGCCCTTCCGCTCGGCGATACAGGCATGCGAGGCGGTGAATGCCATATTCATGGCAGGTTATATGCCTTCGGCGCTGGAGTTTATGGAGCGCGATGCACTGGAATGGTCGATGCGCTATACAAAGGCAGAAGGTATAGCCCTGCCCGATGCTATACAGGCACACCTGCTGATAGAAGTGGATGGCAATAATATAGATGAACTGTATAAAGACATGGAGGCTATATCAGGCATTGTGCAGCGCTTTGATATAGACGATATACTCTTTGCCGATACCCATGAGCAGAAACAGATGCTATGGGCATTGCGGCGTAAGGTGGGCGAGGCTGTAAAGAGTAATTCGATATATAAAGAAGAGGATACCGTTGTGCCAAGGGCAGAACTGCCGGAACTGCTGAGCATTATCAAAAGAATAGGCAAGGAATACGGTTTCCAATCGGTATGCTATGGGCATGCAGGTGATGGCAACCTGCATGTGAACATAGTGAAGGCTGACATGAGCGATGATGACTGGAACCATAAACTTCCACTGGGTATACGTGAGCTCTTTAAAGAAGTAGTGCGGTTGGGTGGTACCATATCGGGCGAGCACGGTATAGGGTTCGTGCAAAAAAGTTATATGGATATAGCCTTTGGGAGGGTGCAATTGCAACTGATGAAAGACATCAAAAATATCTTTGATCCAAATCATATATTGAATCCCGGTAAGATATTTGCCGACTGATCTTTAAGACAATTTTATGCTGCGAAGCTTCATAATTGACAATATAAGGGCAGACAAACCGTTTTAAACCTTAACTTCGTACACTACAGTTTACCAGACATGAAATATATAGCATTTGTAATACTGGTATGCCTGGGCATGCAGGCATCGGCACAGGAAGTATATAGCAGCAGCGGACGCCCGGTAGATGAGAATAATAAGACAAGGGTAAAAAAAGATAAAGGCTTTGATGCCAGCAATATCATATTTGGTGGCGGTTTCGGCTTTGGTTTCGGTACGGTAACGAATGTGAATGTAGCACCTATAGTAGGCTACCGTTTTTCAGATAATTTTTCTGCAGGCCTTGGTATGGGTTACCAATATTACAGGATAAAGAACTTTTTTACAGTT
>CAMLKS010000058.1 GCA_946480675.1 uncultured Bacteroidota bacterium | reverse complement strand
AAAAGTGGAGAAAGATTGGTAACATATCATACCATGGGTATGCATTTATAACATGCTATGTTTGCTCTGCTCATCTTTAGGTTGTCAACATCTTTTCAACAGCGCGTAAAAAACTTCAAAAAAAATTGCAATAATTTTTTTTAGTCGTAAAAATTCTTTTTAATATTGTGTAAGGATTGTACTTACTAACCCATCCTTATAGAGCCCGGAGGTCCACAACACCTGCCGGGCTTTTTCTTTTATGTCTTTGAAAGTCTTTGCCACAGCAGCTTTCAGAGCTTCATATAAAAGCAATGTTACGTTACTACATCTTTTATAAGCCTTATGAAGTGTTATCACAGTTCTCTGCCGAAGGTGATAAAAAAACACTTGCCCACTATTTATCGTCTTTATCAAAAGATATTTATCCTGTTGGCAGGCTCGATTATGATAGCGAAGGTTTACTATTGCTTACCAACGATAAAGCATTAACGCATCAATTACTGGAACCTAAGTTTGCACACAAGCGCACATACTATGTGCAGGTAGATGGTGATATAACGAACGAAGCGATTGTACAACTTAGTAATGGTGTTACTATCAATGTAAATGGCAAACTGTATAACACCAAACCTGCCATTGCTGAAAAGATAGTTGAACCCGTTTTACCCGAAAGAAACCCTCCCATACGTTATCGTAAAAACATACCTACCTCATGGGTATCGCTAACACTTACAGAAGGCAAGAACAGGCAGGTAAGAAAAATGACGGCAGCCGTTGGCTTCCCTACTTTAAGGTTGGTACGCTATAGCATAGGTATGCAAACTATAGATGGAATGGAAGCAGGGCAGTATAAAGAAGTAGGCAACGACATCAAAAAACTGCTGCTGGCACGCTGATTTTGTATCATAACAGCGGTTTTAAGGGAAATATAACCTGTACACACAGCTTATTTTGCTATTATAGTATAGTTTTCCACTGCTTATTGAAAGGGATACTTATTTTTGTGACGTTATAACATTATTACAAATTATGTTCAATCTTATATTGTTCGGCCCTCCGGGTAGTGGTAAGGGTACACAATCTGCCAACATTACTACAACGTATCAATTACAACATATATCTACCGGCGACCTGCTACGCGATGAAGTAAGCAGGCAAACACCATTGGGTGTGGAAGCCAAAAAATATATGGACCAGGGTTTGCTGGTACCCGATGAAGTGGTTATCGGCATGATCAGTTCTAAGATAGACGAAACACCGGAGGCACGTGGTTTTATCTTCGATGGTTTTCCACGTACTAAAGCACAGGCCGAAGCACTCGATAAACTGCTTGAGTTTAAGAATACGCAAATAGACCTGGTACTGGCGCTGGAAGTTCCTGAAGAGGAATTGAAAAAACGCCTGATAGGCCGTGGCGAAACATCTGGCCGCAGCGATGACAACGAAGATGTGATCGTTAAGCGTATCAAAGAATATCATGCCAAGACCGAACCTGTAGCAGGCCATTACCACGCATTTGGTAAGCTGGAACGCCTGAAAGGTGATGGCACTATAGAAGAAACTTTCAAACTACTCTCTAAAGAGATAGATAAATATTTGTTACCCGCATAGTGGAGAAAGGAAACTTTGTTGACTACATACGCATTTTCGCCCGCTCCGGTAAAGGAGGGGCAGGTAGTAGTCATTTCGCCCGTACTAAATTCAATCCTCAGGCCGGCCCCGATGGTGGTGACGGCGGCCGCGGTGGCCACATTATACTGAGAGGCAATGCCCAGTTGTGGACATTGCTGCACTTGCGTTACTATAAAAATGTACTGGCAGAAGATGGAGAGAAAGGTAGTAAAGACAACTGCACCGGTAAGAACGGGCAGGATATTATCATAGAAGTGCCGCTGGGCACCATAGCCAAAGACGAAGAGACTGGTGAAACAGAAGTAGAAATACTGGAAGATGGGCAAGAAGTGATATGGATGCGTGGTGGCCGTGGCGGTCTTGGCAATAGCAACTTTGCAACCGCTACCAATCAGGCACCTGAATATGCACAACCGGGCGAAATGGGTTCCGAAGGGTGGAAATACCTGGAGTTGAAAATACTGGCCGATGTTGGGCTAGTAGGTTTTCCCAATGCAGGTAAGTCTACGCTGCTGTCTGTAGTAAGCGCCGCAAAACCTAAGATAGCCAACTACGCCTTTACTACACTGGTTCCCCAGTTAGGCATGGTGCAATACCGCGATAATCGTTCTTTCAGCATGGCCGACCTTCCGGGTATCATCGAAGGCGCTGCGGAAGGCAAAGGTCTGGGTCATCGCTTCCTCAGGCATATAGAGCGCAACTCCGTTTTACTATTCCTTATACCGGCCGATAGCAACGATCATGCGCGCGAATTTGAAGTATTGTACGATGAACTGGAACAATACAACCCGGAATTACTGCACAAGCAAATGATCATTGCCATCAGCAAAAGTGATATGCTGGATGATGAACTGAAAGCAGCTATATCTGAAACACTGCCCAAAGAAATACCGCACGTTTATATTTCCGCTGTTGCCAACCAGGGCATACAAGAATTAAAAGATCTTTTGTGGGAAACGTTAAATACCGATATTCAAGCATAAAATAAAAAGAGGCCGATTGGCCTCTTTTTATTTTTCATTATCTGTCACCTGGTGGCGGTATAGTGCAGCATATCTTCCATTAGCAGCCATCAGTTCTTCATGTGTTCCCTGCTCTGCTATCTGCCCGTTATCTAATACCAGTATCTTATCAAAGTTCCAGCTGGTAAATATGCGATGTGTAATAACAATTGTGGTAGTCTCTTTTAACGCACCGTTCAGGTTGCCCAGTATGGTTTTCTCTGTTTGTGTATCTACTGCCGATAAAGATTCATCCAACAACAGTATCGGGCTATTTTTCAACAATGCCCTTGCCAGCACCATACGCTGTTTTTGCCCTCCCGAAAGCATAACGCCCCGTTCACCTACTACGGTTTCATAGCCTTGCGCCAGCATATCAATATCTTTCTGCAGGTCTGCAAGTTTTGCTGCTTCTTTCACTTCCGTTTCCTTCGCCTCGCTCCTGCCAAATCTTATATTATTGTACACCGTATCCGAGAACAGATACGATTCCTGTGGTGCATACGCTATTTGCGAACGCAGGTTGTGCAGGTTATAATCGCTCACATCCAGTCCATCTATCTGCACGCTACCGGTGGTCACATCATACATACGCAGCAGTATATGTGCCAGGGTCGATTTGCCCGATCCTGTTTTACCTATTATGGCTATTCGCTCACCTGCCTTTATATGCAGGTCAAAGTTTTTCAGGGCTTCTATACCTGTATGCGGATATGTAAAGCTTACATTATTAAATCGTATCTCGCCCTTTATGGTTTTCGATATGGCATCTGGTTTATTATGTATTGCCGTTTCTGTATGCAGGAATTCATCTATGCGCTTTTGTGAAGCCCCCGCACGCTGCATCATAGATGCTACCCAACCGATGCTGGATATGGGAAACATCAGCAGGTTGATATAAATAACGAACTCTGCAATATTGCCTGCTGTTATTTCACCTTTTATAGCCAGGTAGCCGCCTATCAACACCGTGCTTAGCATACTCAGGCCTATAAATAAGTTCATCGCCGGAAAGTAAAATGCCTCTGTCAGCGACAGGTTCACCGCACTCTTGCGATAGTCTTCAGATGTATTATTGAAGAAGCGTAGCATATTCCGTTCCTGCACAAACGATTTGATGACGCGTATACCTGAATAAGATTCCTGGGCAGTAGTTGTCAATGCACTCAGTTGTGCCTGTATCCTTTCACTCTTTCTGAAGATGATACTATTGACAAGGTAAATGGCGATAGCCAGCAATGGCAGCGGTGCTACCACATAAAGCGTCAGCATAGGGTTCACACGTATCATACCCCATACACACATTGCCGTCAGCACTATAAGGTTGGTAGCATACATCAGCGATGGCCCGGTGTACATCCGCACACGCGATACATCTTCGGCTATACGGTTCATCAGGTCGCCGGTAAAATGTGTTTTATAAAACTGGGTATGCAGTTGCTGGTAGTGATTATATATTTCGTTCTTCTGGTCGTACTCTATCAGGCGCGACATCACGATGATGGTTTGCCTCATAAAAAACATGAATACGCCACGTGCCAACGCCAGCCCCAGTAACAGCAGGCCGTTCCACAGTACCAGGTCAAATATCTGCGAACGCAGATCGCCCGCCAGTTTTGTATCACTTACCAGGTGGTATATAGATATATTCTGCTGCACGCTATCCAGCACATTACGCACCACCACGGGCGATACTACAGCAAAAAGGTTGGATATAGAAACGAACAATAAGCCTAAAAGCAACCGCCATTTATACTTGACGAAATACTTATTCAGCGAGGCAAGGTTCTTCATACCCCGCAAAGGTCGGGTATTTCTGCTTTCCTGTAGTAATTAGTCTATAATCAGATGCAAGGATGTAAAAAAGCTACGGGGAATAAAGAAGCCTGTAGACCCGTTACCATGTGCACCATTCGACATGGGTATGCCGGTAACCCTCCTGTTGCGCACATCCATTACATTTTTGATACCGGCTATTATCTGCAGCTTATTATTTACAAACTTCTTCTCTATAGATGCATCGCATATTCCAAAAGCTTTTTGATTACCCGAATATGTTACCGTACCATCTATATTGGTAATTAAAGCCGGCTGAGAGCCGGTGTATTTATAGAACAGATTTAGGTTAATACCCGTTTTAGGAACTGCATATTGCAATGAGCCGTTTAGCTCAATAGCACCAAATGCTTTATAATTACCCTTTTCTTCAAAAGTATAATTGTATGCATAGCCCAGTACAAAATGCAACCCGTATAACCTTCCGTCTAATTGCAGATTACCGATAGCATTGGATTGATGTGAAAAATTCTTATACGCATATTCAATACTGGTACTATCCCATGGCCTTGTAGGCACGAGTACTATGCCATTTTTCACATCGTTATAAAAGCCTGTTGCTACCAGTTGTAAATAATCAGATCCCTTTTCATAGAACTGATAGGATGCTGAGAGTTGTCCATGATTACTTTCTTCCGGCCTCAGGTTTGTATTGCCGAGAATCTCGTGATTATTGTCAATGAAACTCAGATACATTTCCTTCAGTCCAGGTGCTCTGTAGCCTTTAGAGTAAGATGCTCTTAGCTGCAAGCGGCTAATGGGTGTATATAGCAGGTTAACGCTTGGAATGACAGGCGGATGATACGTTGTATTGTACGCTGCACGCAAACCACCTTGCAATGTTAATTTATCTTTTATCAATCCGTATGATGCATTACCGAATACGGCATAATCCTGTATCATTTTAGGATCACCATGTTGAATCTTGAGGCTTCTGGCAAAATCCAGGTTAACATCATAACCTGCTGTATAACTTAACCGGCCCCATTTATTGCTATAGTTCCCCCTGAAGGTATATGTTTGAAATAAAGACGTATCCTGGTCACCTTTCCCTTCTGTAAGCTCACGGTTCATTGTTACGAGGTCTGTATTCCATTTGGTCTTTATGCGGTAATAAACAGCATAACTATTCTGGCTTTGCCACTTGCCCGTTTTACCTACCTTGCCTTCAGCAGATAGCCTGTTTATCGATCTTGTAGTATGATAATATTCATCAAAGGCTTTTGCTTCAAAGGCATTAAATACATGCATTCCTCCTTTGTTTATTACCTTTTCCTTCAAAAAGTCGGAAGCAACATTAAGCTTGAAGCCTGATTTTGCATTATACCCATATGCCAGGTTAGCTATATACTGCTCGTTGGGTTTAAAGTAATAAGAACGCTCTATACGCGCTGTTTGCCCGTTAGCAGTCATAGGCGTATCCAAAGACTGGTATCCCTGGAAAAAGTTTCTACCACCACCTAAGGTAAACTGATGTTTTTCTTTCAGTTTATAGGTAAATGCACCATCTACATTATACCTGCCCACACTTTCATAGTAGGTATTAATACGCCCACCTATTTTTTTGTGTTCCTTTCTTGTTATTACATTTATCACGCCGCCCAATGCATCTGTTCCATATACCACGCTCATAGGGCCTTGTATTACCTCTATGCGTTCTACATTATTCATGTTTATCTGCGACAGGTTGATGTTGCCATTTTCCCTGCCATTTACAGGCATACCATCTATCAGCACTTTTATCTTCTCGCCGCCCATATTTTGCATGCGCAGTGTAGCCCCCAGTATCCCATCATTACCTACTGTCATGTTCAGTTGGTTCTTCAAGGCTTCATTCAGTGTTACGGCACCTTGCGCATCTATCATAGCACGTGTTATCACTTTATACGATGAGAGTGCATCTTTTATTCTTACTGGTTCACTCACACCTGTTACTACTACTTCATCCAGCAAACTATATTTTTTACCAAGAGCAATAGTCATTGATGTATTTAGCGGAGCTGAAACAAACTCCCTTTCATACCGCTCATATCCCTGTAACACGATTTCTATTTTGCAGGGATATTTATTTAATGGCAATTCAGCCAGCCCCATTACATCTGTTTGCACAGTATTTTGAATAGCATTATTCGGCAATTCATATACATTCACATACGCCAACTCTATGGGTTGCCTGCTTTCCTTTTCAAGCACCGTAAAGCGCAGCGTTTGTGCCTGGACACATACACTCAACAATACTAAAATGGCAACTTGTAAAATACTGCGATACATACTCAAGGTCTTTGTTAAAAAAGTTCAGCTACCCTAATTGCGGGCAGCTGAACTTTTTCCATATAAATCAAACTCCGCTTTTCATTTTATTGATTAATGCTGCACTACCAGCTTCTCAGTTACCGTCCATGCGCCATTGCTGATGGTTACAAAGTAAGTACCTGCTGTATAGTTGCTTGTATTCACCTGCAATGCATTCAGCCCTTTGTTCAGTGCTGTCGTGGTATTTACCATCACCTTACCGGTGATGTCTGTTACCATAAACCTTGCAGTAGCTACTGCTTCGTTCGATTCCAGCAACAGGCTCGCCTCATTGCTCGCGGGGTTCGGCACTATGCTGTGGCGTGCTATATAGTTCGATACCTGACCTACGCTTGCAGGGAAAGCAACCATGCGTTTTGCAAATACGAACTTACCTGTGCTGCTTGAAAAAGAGGTAAACTTGATCTGATAAATTGCAGCGTCAGTTGCTTTCACAAAATAGCTCACTGTATCATATTCATATTGAAAGGTAGTATTGTTAAACACTTTCCAGTCAGAACCTATTTCGTTTATGCTTCTATTATAAGTACGCCATCCGTGTGTCGCCGTATCCGGATTCATCTTGCGTGCTTCTGCTACCGTTACCCCGATGTTAGACAATACACCTGAAACAGGGTAAGGTACTTTTGCACCACCTCCCGGAGGGGTTACGTACTCCATATACCTTGTAAACAGTACATCCCATGTTTCCCTGTCCGGTTCGCGGTTAAAAATGCTATTGGTGGTGATATTGAAGTAAGCAAAGTTCTTATTCTCATAACCCGCTTTTCTTACCGTATCCAGGTATTCATTGCTGCCATCCAGCTCTGCTATACGGAATGCATAATAGATATCAGTGGTCGGGGTACTATGATAAAGGTTTACCAGCATTTTATAGTACTTGGTTGCAGGGCCGTTACCTACACTCAGCATATACAATGAATCGCCTTCTACATAATGTGTAGTAGGGTTATATTTACCCCAACCATAATCAAATACAACACCTGATGTATTCATATTTAAAGCACCCCAGTCCCAGCTGGTGTCGGTATTGGTCAGCTGGGTTCTTGTCAAGGTATCAGCAGGAAATGTCAATGTATTGAAACTGCTGACAGTTTTGTGTAGCGAATATACCTTTACTGCACCCTGCACATGATTCGCAATGATAGCTACGCTACCATAAGCCGGTATCATCTCAAAACCTAAATGCCAGTTTGTATTTACGGCAGCGCCAACCGAATCATTTTTCAGGCTGTAATAAACGTCATTGCCATAACCGGGGCCCATTTGTACAGAGTCGGCTACCCAGGTTTGGGCATTTGTCTGTAACCCTAAAGCCACAACCGGAAACAGTAGTAAAGATTTCAATTTCATCTATAAGAGTATTTTAACATAGCAAAGGTACGCCTGCACTCCCTATCAGATTATTGAAATCCAACTATTTACATTTCTATGACTAAAAAAGGTGCCGTTTATAGCCAACCTTGATTATGAAGATATTTTGCTATTTGTACTGCGTTAGTTGCAGCACCCTTGCGCAGGTTATCAGCTACTATCCAGCAGTTTAATGTATTAGGTTGCGTATAATCGCGGCGTATGCGGCCTACAAATACTTCATCTTTCCCGGCTGCATCCAGCGGCATAGGGTAAGCATTGGCCTTAGGATTGTCTATTACCACTACGCCGGGCATATTGCTCAGTATCTCGCGCACATCGTTCTCTTCAAAGTCGTTCTCAAACTCTATGTTCACGCTTTCGCTGTGGCCGCCTGTTACAGGTACGCGCACGGTAGTAGCGGTTACCTTCACGCTGTCGTCGCCCAATATCTTGCAGGTTTCCTGCACCATTTTCATTTCCTCTTTGGTATAGCCGTTGTCCTGAAACACATCTATATGCGGCAGCACGTTCATGTCTATCCGGTGCGGGTACACACCAAAGCCATCGCCGCCCGCACGCTGGTCTTCCATTTCTTTTACCGCTTTCTGGCCCGTACCGCTCACGCTTTGGTAAGTGCTTACCACTACACGCTTAATGTGGTATTTATCGTGCAGGGGTTTCAACACCATCACCATTTGTATGGTGCTGCAGTTGGGGTTGGCTATTATCAGGTCTTCTTTGGTCAGTATATTGCCATTCACTTCGGGAACTACCAGTTTCTTGGTAGGGTCCATACGCCATGCCGATGAATTATCTACCACATAGCAGCCCACCGCGGCAAACTTTGGTGCCAGCTCCAGCGATATGCTGCCACCGGCAGAGAAGATAGCCAGTTGCGGCTTCATGCTGATAGCTGTTTCGGCATTGACCACGCTGTATTCCTTACCCTTATACTTCACCTTCGTACCTACCGACTTCTCAGAAGCCACCGGTATCAGTTCAGTCAAAGGGAAGTTCCTTTCCTCAAGGATTTGCAACATGGTACTACCTACCAGGCCTGTTGCACCTACTACAGCTACGCGCATTGTTATTGTTTTTAAAAGATTTTGGGCTGCAAAGATATAGATACCTGTAATAAAAAAATCCCTTGCAGTAAGCAAGGGATTTACTATTGTCTATTCATTATCCATCACCTCCCCTTGGGGGAGGACGGGAGGGGCTTCTACAAGGTTTGCGGCAGCGTATACTTCCTGCCCTTATTCTGCTCCTGCAGCCAGCTTACCAGTGGTTGGAAGTATTCCAGCATGGCTTTGGCATTCAGCTCATCGCCCGTGCTTTCTTTCAGCACCACGCGCCAGTCTTTCGATGCGCCGGGATAGGTTATCTTTTTCAGGAAATCGCCGATACCCGTTTGGCCATAATAGTTGGTAGCACGCGGGTCTTGCTTCAATATGTTTTTAGCTATGTGGTTGTGCAGCTGGTACAATATCACATAAGAAAGCGCATAGTCATAATACTGCGCGGGGTCGTCGTTGATATGCGTTTTGGTAGCCGCATCGCAGTACTCCTCGCCGCGAGCCGATGGCGGCACAATACCTTGGTACTTCTTAGCCAGTTCCCACCATTTGGCATTAAACTGGTCGGGCGAGAGGCTATCTACATACATCGCTTTTTCAAAATTGCTCATCGTGCCCGATGAGAAGAAGATAAACACTACCGAGTTCAGTGCCTCTTTCAGCAGCGATTGTATGCTGTCTGTCTTTACATTGCCATCTATCAGCCCACGGCCTACCAGGTAGGGCTTTTGCATAGCTGCCATACCCATCATGCTGCCAATGGCCTCATGATACGCACGGTTGGCGCCACCACGCAGCAGTGGCGGTACATCTTTATTGGTATAGGTAATGTAGTAGTAAATATGGCCCAGCTCGTGGTTGGCCGTTTCCCACCATTCGCTGTTAGGTTCTACACTCATCAGGCTGCGCACATCCTTGTTCAGGTCCATATGCCATGCCGATGCGTGGTTGTTCTTCTTCACATTGCTATCTGCCCGGTAAGGGTACAGGCTCGATTTTTCCCAGAAGGTTTTTGGCAGTGCCGGAAAGCCAATACTGGTATACAGCTTCTCGCCTTCTTTCGTTATCCATTCTG
>CAMLKS010000057.1 GCA_946480675.1 uncultured Bacteroidota bacterium | reverse complement strand
TCGTCGTGCCTCCTCGCAATGACGCGAGAAAAACGTGTTATTATATACACTCATTTCGTGAGGTTGCTTCCTGCTTCGTGCCTCGCAGTCGCAATGACGCGAGTGGGGGTATGTTGCTAAAAACCATTTTTAAAAAAGATAGCGTTCCATAAAGTGGAACGTGGAACGAAATGGAACGCGCGCACTGGTATAAACGCTCATTTTAAAAAAGACGGCATTCCATTCCATGGAATGTGGAATGAACGGAATGCGCCTTTGCCATAAACTTGTTAAAAATTTAAAATAACCTGTTAGGGGTGATAGAAATTACACATACTAATAAGAACTTTATTCAAACCTCAACTGTATGACGCGCGACCTTGACATACGTGTTTGCATAATAGAAGACGACGAAACCATCCGCGATGGGTATGTGTACCTGATAGGCAATACCCCTGGCTACAAGGTGGTGGGCAATTACCCATCGTTTGAAGACGCAGCTAAAAAAATAGCTGCCGACGACCCCGATGTAATACTGCTGGATGTGGAGCTGCCCGGCATATCGGGCATAGATGCCATACCCAAAATAAAAAAACTGGTACCCGAAGCCTATATACTGATACTGACGGTGTATGAGCAGGATATGCTCATCTTCCGCGCGCTGGGCAATGGCGCATCGGGCTATCTTACCAAAAATACCCCGCACGAAAAAATCATCAGCGCCATACACGAAGTGATGGAAGGCGGCGGCCCTATGAGCGCCCACATAGCCCGCATGGTCATATCTTCCTTTCAGCGAAACGAGGCATCGCCCCTCACCCGCAGAGAAACCGAGATACTGGAGCAGATAGCCACCGGCAAAAGCCGCAAACGCATAGCACAGGAATTATTTATAGACCTGGAAACGGTAAAGAGCCATATCAAAAATATTTACCACAAATTGAATGTACACAGCAAGGCCGATGCTATAAAAACGGCTAAGGACAATAAGTTTATTTAGAAATACTACAATTGATAATCAACATATTGCCGCATAAAACCGCCTGAAAAAGCGGTTTTTTATTTTAATGCTTTCCTGAAAACCATCGGCACACTTCCCTCGTATATACCCGCAAGAGGGCTTTTCTGTATAGGGGATATATCGATGAAACAAAGCGAGTAATGGTAATAGATATAGAAGTAGGTAAAGTAAGGCGCTTTTCCAGGCGCCTTTTCTATGGCCTATAACCTGCCTATATATCTATATCAGCTAAAAGCTACCAAAAACGTGGGGCGTAATATTATTTTTACCGCCACAATCGTACCCATTGCAACAACAGCAACCATCCGCATCACTGGAAAGAGGCCTTTCGCTCACGCAGGCCACGGCCATCAATATGATAGATATGGTGGGCATCGGCCCGTTCATTACCATCCCCTTTATCGTAGGGCTGCTACAAGGGCCTATGAGCCTGCTGGCATGGCTGCTGGGTGCGCTGCTGGCCTATATGGATGGCATGGTATGGGCAGAGATGGGGGCTAAATGGCCGGAGGCCGGTGGTAGCTATGTATTCCTGCAAAAGCTGTTTGGCAACCGTAAGTGGGGGCGGCTGATGCCTTTTCTCTTTATATGGCAAACCAGCATACAAGCCCCGCTGGTAGTAGCCAGTGGTGCCATCGGCTTCGCGCAATACCTTTCCTTCCTCATTCCCCTGGGCGATGTAGAGAAGAAGATAGTAAGTGGCAGCCTCATCATACTGCTCATCATACTGCTATACCGCAATATCAAGAGCATCGGTAAAATATCGGTGCTACTATGGTTCATTACCGGTGGCACTATACTGTGGCTTATCTTTTCGGGCATCGGGCATTTCAGTGCCGCACAGGCTTTCGATTTTCATATTCCGCAGGATGGTTTCAATGCGCTTTTCTTTATAGCCGTAGGGCAGGCATCGCTCAAGGCGGTGTATTCTTACCTGGGGTATTATAACGTGTGCCACCTGGGTGCAGAAATTAAAGACCCTGCAAAGAACATCCCCCGCAGCATCTTCATATCCATTACGGGTATTGCCCTGCTATACCTGGGTATGCAAACCACAATACTGGGCGTACTGCCCTGGCAAACCGTTGCCGCTTCCGACTTTGTAGTAAGCACCTATTTCGAGCACATCTACAACCATACCGTAGCGCAGGTAGCTACCGTATTGGTGTTGTGCATTGCGCTGGCTTCGCTGTTCTCAGTGATACTGGGCTATTCGCGCATTCCATATGCGGCTGCTAAAAATGGCGACTTCTTTGCGGTGTTTGCAAAGGTGCATCCTAAGCACCACTTCCCGCATGTATCCCTACTGGCACTGGGCGGACTGGCATTCGTATTCAGCCTACTGTTTAAAATGAAAGAGGTTATTACCGCTATCATCGTTATGCGCATACTTATCCAGTTCGTATCGCAGGCGGTGGGGGTTATCCTTTGGCATTACAACAAGCGTAGCGATGAACGGCCGTATACCATGCCTTTGTTCCCCGTACCTGCTATCATATCTATAGCCATATGGCTGTTCATCCTCTTTAGCAGCGAGGTAGTATATGTAGCTTTTGCCATCGGCATCATTGTAGTGGGTACGGTACTATATCTTTTGAAAGAACGAAATACTACGGTGCAGAAATAATTGAAAATGTAATACTTAGCGCTATCTGCAATTTAGGCTTTTAAAACAGCTGTGAAAATCGTTTCTTTGCAGTACAGGTAAGCATATAGAGGAAACTAATTATTAATAATTGCTTATCCCATCCGGAACAAAAGATACATTTTGAGAGATGTATCTGCGTTGACAATCAATTTTTTTTGCGTATAATTTTAGATTATTTCGCACGAAGATTATATATTGGTAACTAATTCGAACAAAGCTAAATGTTGCGCCCCATATTATTAGTTGTTGCAGGTGTGCTATCAGTAGCCCTCTACAGGATGCTGAGCCGTGGCGGCAAAACTTACGCCTACGACCGCACACAGGTACTTTCTTTTTTATCAGACGGCTCGGAACATGTAATACAGGAAGAAACCAACGGCAGCATCATCATCACCAATAAAACGGTACTGATAGACGGGTTGGAATACATCTTCAAACCTACCGATAATGAACCGGTGCAGGCGCTGCTCGATTTTGATGATAGTGGACTGCGTAGTGTACGGGTATTGCTGCAGGATGGCGAAAAGCAATATTTCATCAACCGCAACCCGGTAATACGCACCGCATAGCAAGAAACCTCCACACCTCCATATAACCCACAGTTTTATGCAACCCTATCAGGTTGCATTTTTTTATTGGAAAAAGCCGCACATTGTATCTTTAAGGCAATATGAAAAGACCCGAAGATTGGGATATCAGTAAAATAATAGGTGGCATCGTCCTTAGCCTGGTGATGCTGTCATTGGGTATACACGGTGCCGTAAAAGGATGGGCTTTTGAAAAAGACTTGCTACCACTAAAGGGCAAACTGGAAAAGAGCGAAATAACAACAACAATAGTAACAGACAACCGCAATAATAAAAGTTACGTATCTGAGTTGGTGTTTACTTTACGTGATGTAAACCGTTCTTTTGAACTAAAGCACAATACAGGCAGTGATTATAAAGACAAAGACTATATCTACCTGAAAACCAAATTGCGGATGGCAGACAGCGTAACGGTATGGATAGATAAGCAGGATGAGGCATATACCCCTAAGGTTTTTCAGATACAAGCAGATGAACTAATACTGCCATTGGATGAAACACGGATAGATGCGGGCGACAGATTTCTTATCATCATAGGACTGATATTTTTCAGTCTTGCAAGCACATCATTATACTTATACCTTCGGGCAAAAGGTAAGTTGAAACTCGGTAATACGGTTAATTAATCACCCTCGAAAAATTCCAGTTCCTGCTTCATCTCCTCTACCACATTGTAGATAATAGGGCAGCTGCTGTAGTGTAGCAAAGTACCTAAAAAACGTTCACGAAAACCCGGCTTGTGCAGGTGCGGAAAATCCCTGCATTCGGTAAACCTTTCACTATATATGCTGCATATGGAGCCCGACAGGAAATGGCAAGGCACACTGTTGATAAAGCAATTGCCCGCCATGCTTTCTTCTATATATTTCTCCCTCAGTTCAGCCTCCGGCATGCCCATAAATACGGCCAGCCTTTCTATCTCGGGCCTGGTGATGTTCACTATCAGGTGGGTGCAGCAGTTGCCGCAATCGGTACAGCTTACTGCTGCGCTTACTTCCGTATTCAGCCTGTGCGCACGTGCATCCAGTTCGGCACCATCATACTTCCTCAGCGACCGCATAAAATGGTCGTTCTCTTCCTCTTTCCCTGCTGCTATTTCTGCTATAACCTGCAGGTTGGTTTCATACACTTTTGCCACGCGGCCTTCTATATTGATAAGCTGCAAAGGTATGCTATTACATCCGCTTTGCCTCATCAGCACTGTATTCGCGCGCACGTATGTCTGCCTGCTTGCCAAAGTTGTATGTAAAGCCCAGCGAGAACATCTGTGTGGCATACTTCATATCTGCATCGCCTGCCACCCCGTTATTCCGCAATACCGACCGGTAACCATACATGGCAAAAGGGTCTTCTGCCGATAGCTTGATGGTGGCCGTATCTTTCCAGAACTTCTTGCCCACATTAAAGCTCAGGTAGTGGGTAGATTTATTGCGCTCTATCATGCTCTGCAGGTCGCCGCTGGCATATTGGTAAAGGGTATCTATCGTCCAGCCCTTACCCAGTGTAAACTGGTTGGTTATATACCCGCTAAACCCATGCGATGAAGAAACATAGCTGCCTGTTACCAGGTCTTCAAATTCATTGTAATAGTAGTCGCCACCCCAGCCCAGCAGCCACCAGTCTATTATCTTTTGCTGTGCCCCGCACGATGCGTGCAGCACTATTTGGTTAGCATTATTCAATGGTTTGTGATATAATGCTTTGGTAATGGCATCGTACACCACCGCAGGATTGGCAATACCGGTAATACGGCTGGCACTCACACTGCTGAACAGGATATTGTTATAGTTATGGCTCAGTTCTGCATAGTTTCTGTATGATGCCTGCAGGAAGGGGTTACCTGTCTTGTAAAGGTATTGCGATATGAATTGCACAAACGGGTCCAGCTCCACATAGGTAGGGCGCTGTATACGTCGGCCATAATTCAGCTCGAAGCTGTGTTTATCGGTAGGCTTGTAGCTTACAAATGCCGTGGGGAATACATCGGTGGTATTCCTTTCTATGCTTTGGTCATTGGCTTGCTGGTAGCCGGTAGCATGTAGCTGTTCTACCCGTATGCCCGCCTGCGCTACCCACTGCTTACTCAGCTGGCAGGTAGCATTGGCATAGGCTGCATTTATTTGTTCTTTGTATGTAAAATTGTTGCTGCGGGTGCTGTCATAAACCCAGCTGCCATTCTGTTCCTGCTGCAGTGCTACCACCTTATTGATATAGGCATAGCTGCTTTTTACACCGGCTTCCATCTTCCAGTCTTTATTCAATGTACCGCTATAGTCAGCCTTTACGGCTACAGGTGCTATATACGATGTTTGATTGCCACGCAGCAATACATTACCCGGTATGCCCTGCATTTGGGCATCGTAATTATAGCTCTCCAGGTTTACATATTCATTGTGGTCGCGCAGCAGGTAGTCGGCATTGATGTCTATTACATGGTCTTGCGCAGGTTTGTATCGTGCATAGGCATTCATAATGCCATTATACCGTTTAAAGCCATGCCTGTTGATAGCGCGGTTGTACGTACGTGTACCTGTAGTAGCATCACCGATGGCTACGATGGTAGTATCTACCTGGTTGTTGGGGTGGTAAATACCTTTCGCACCGGCACCCACGGTCAGTTTATCGTTCACATCATAATCAGTTCCGGCTCTCAGGCTATAGTCTTCAAAGGTTTCCTTCATGTAGGTATGCTGCGTTTGCGTAGCCAGCAGCGCAGAGGTATTGGCATCCCGCAGGGCGCGTTTCACATCTGCAGTCAAAAAGCCCGATGCCACGTAGTACCCTGCATTGGTATATACGGTCCATTTATCCCTGCGCCAGGTAAGGTTGAGCGAATTGTGCGTATTGCCAAACCTCCCCCTGCCCACACTGGTAGAAAGATTGCCATTGAACCCGCGCTTGCGCAGCTTTCTTGTCTTTATATTGATGATGCCACCCACACCTTCCGCATCGTATTTGGAAGATGGCTGTGTTATCAGCTCCAGTTGCGCTACCTGTTCGGCACTGAGGCCTTTCAGGTAATCGGCCAGTTGCTGGCCACTCATATAGGTTTGCTTATCGTCTACCAGCACCAGTGCACCCGTTCCTTCCAGCTTTATATTATTATCGCCATCTATCGTCACCCCCGGCGATTTGCGCAGCAGGTCCAGTACATTGCTGCCCGCCGTTACCGTAGCGGCATCCAGGTTTAGCACGGTTTTACCTAAGCCTGTTTCCATATAGGGTTTCTTGCTGCTTACCGTCACTTCCTTCAGCACGGTATTACCTCGTTGCATTACCAGCGCCATGTTATCTATCGGGGCATCTACATACAGGGTGCGTATAGGCATGGTATAGCCTGTGGCTTGTACGCGAAGGCTGTATACCCCCTGTTGCACCTGTTTAAAGGTGTAAGCACCCTTATCATCTGTATAGGTACGTAGCGAAGCCGCACTATCGGCATCTTGCAGCAGTTGCACCAATGCACCCGGCAGCGCTGCCCCCGTGCTATCTTTTACCGTACCCGATACGGAAAACCCCTGTGCCCACACACCTGCAGGCAGTAGCAGCAATAAGAATAAAAACCTTTGCATGATATGGAGATGATTTTTAGACAGATGACCGATAGCACCTACCCTGCAGCACAGGGCTAAAGATATAATGGCGAAATGCCGGCTGCACCCTTCATATTAGTATTTGGCGCAATTTTAACGCAGATGTTAAATCTATTTGAAACTGCTACAGGTAACCCAACCATAATATTATGGCAACATGCAGTATGTAAAAATGTATTATTGCTACTCAAAAAACTTAAAAAGTCCAGTGTTTTAACGGGTTTTTTGAATACTATTTTCCATTTACCTTTACGTTCCTACTTACAGAGAGAGATTATGAACACGAGGAACCAGACCACCAACCATTACAACGGACAATATCTTGCCGACACCTTTTCCATATATACAATAATAAACAAAAATACCGCAAACGACCCTAACACCATGAAAGCACCTATAGCTTAAGAAAAGCCATGAAACGCTTTTTTTGACCAACAACACCGCATCACAACTCTATCGCCATGTGATAGAATGCCTCCGCAAGGGAGGCATTTTTTTTACTGCCCTTCAAAACTATACTGGCCTCTGGGGGTATATACCTGTAGGGTAAATGAGCCGGCGGGTTTGTGTACCATATCGCCACGGTGCACTACCTGTGCAAAATCGTAAGGGCTGTCATCGGCGGGGCGAAACCAGAATACGGAGTTATCGCTTACCATTACGATAGCAGGGTCGCCGGGTTTCATCACCATTATCTTGCCTTTTATCTCGAAATCGTAAAAGCGCTGGCGGGTGCTATAGCGCTGCCACAGCACCGTACCTGCCAGGAATAGTACGGCCACACAACCACAGATATAAGGTACGATCCACTTGTTCATACGCGGTACGATATTACAATACTACCGGTTATTTACGGTTATCTTTTCTTGGGGCGTTTTTTAGGCTTGCCGTATTTCTTCATCATTTTATCGGCATGGCTTATTTTGATGTTCACCTTCTTGTTCTTTGCCAGCTTTTCGTGGAAGGCACCACCACCGGTGTGTATATCGGGCAGCCTGATAAGGCTATCGGGCATGTAGGGCTTGTCTATCTCGGCATCGGTCAGCACGCCAGATATTTCAAGGGCATCGGGCAATGGCTGTATGGGGATGGTGTATTGCATCAATGCCTCGATGGCTGCACGCCTGGCGGCTTCCTTCTCTGTAATGAAGGTGATGGCAATACCCTTTTTATCGGCACGGCCGGTGCGGCCTATGCGATGTATATAGTCTTCCGGCACTTCGGGCACGTCAAGATTTATCACGTGGGTTACCTCGCTTACATCCAGCCCGCGGGCCACCAGGTCGGTAGCTATAAGGATACGGTAGGTGCCATCTTTAAAGCCCGCTACGGTACGTATACGGTTGTTCTGCTCCTTATTGCTGTGTATTACGGCTACCTGTTCGGGGTAGTCGGCATCGAGGCGTTCATATAGCTGGTTGGCCAGTTGCTTGGTGCCTGCAAATACCAGCACCTTGGTCATGCTGTCATCGGTGCGCAGCAGGTATTCCAGTAGGCTGACCTTGGTATTGAAATTGGGCACTTCATAGCCCGTTTGCTCTATGTTTTCCAGCGGTGTGCCTGTGGGGGCGGCTTCTATGCGTGTAGTGGTTTCAAAGTATTCCTGCATCAGGGCTTCTACCTCGGGGGTGATGGTGGCGCTGAAGAGGATGTTTTGCCGCTTGGGGGGCAGCATGGTAAAGATATCGTTGAGCTGCTTGCGAAAGCCGAGGTTGAACATCTCATCCACCTCATCTATCACCAGCTTTTTGATGGTTTTTAGCTTGAGGATGCCGTGATACGCAAGGTCGAGCAACCTACCGGGGGTGGCTACCAGTATGTCTACCCCATCGGCTATGGCATTTACGTGGCGGTTCATATTGACCCCGCCGTATACGCCCGTTACGCTGACGCTCATGTATTTGGTAAGCTGCTGCACGGCAGTTACGGTCTGGTCTACCAGTTCGCGGGTGGGTACCAGTATCAGCATTTGCAGGTTGCGTTCCTTCGAATACTTCATCTGGCGCAGCACAGGTAGCAGGTAGGCAAAGGTTTTACCCGTACCCGTCTGGGCGATGCCTACTATATCTACCCCACTCATGATGGGCGCAAAGGCCTTGTGCTGAATGGTGGTAGGGGTGGTAAACCCAAGGTCGGCCAGGGCGTTGTGCAAAGGAGTATTCAGGTTCAGTTCCGCAAAAGTCATAGCTGCAAAAGTACGGTTAATTATTGGGGTGGGATATCTCACGAGAATACAAGTACGTACTACACATATAACTCGCGTCATTGCGAGGTACGAAGCAACCTGGCGACTACACCCACCCGCGTCATTGCGAGGCACGAAGCAACCTAATTCCGCAAGTATTGTTCGTTTGGATAAGGTTGCTTCGTACATATCTGCCTTCGCAGATACTCCCTCGCAAAGACGGTTATTTTGTACACCCACCCGCGTCATTGCGAGGAGGCACGACGTGGCAACTTTTCTCAGCAAAGCTAATCTCACGAGAACACCAACCCGCGTCATTGCGAGGCACGAAGCAACCTCGCGACTACACCAACCCGCGTCATTGCGAGGAGGCACGACGTGGCAATCTCACGACAACACAAATACGCACTACACATATAACCCGCGTCATTGCGAGGAGGTACGACGTGGCAATCTCACGATAACATCCTTTATCGCAAGGATCCACATATATATGGTTAAGAGTTTATCTTTATGGTAGCTTCTATTATGAATATAAATACATAAATATGGTTAAGGTTGTTAATAACAATGTCTTGATAGAGATGTTATTCAGTCCTGATGAGAGCAGTAGAAATTTAGCAATAGGTATTTTGAAAAATATGTCTGTAAGTTCTGTGTTTGAAGTCTATAAACTAGCCAAGCAGGAGATTAGCAAAGGGAGGGCAATGAAAGCTGGGGTTCATGATTTCCTATTTGATAGGACAAAGCATCTGCATATTCAAACACGCATATAGAATGGATGTCACAAAGTTTGACGTACATATTATTATCTCTAGATAAATATGGGTGTTAAATCTTATGTATTGTTAGGTAGGTTCGATATGTTTGCCATATGGAAAAAACTGAGAATAGAGAATTAGTGGAATCTTTGATTTTAGCCGAATGGAATAAGGTTAAAGACCTCAAGTACGAAAACACGGAGTCATTATACGTTGTCAGAAATGTAATTATGGCAATTAAACAGATCTTCGAAAGTCGAGATCGCATACATCAAAAGTATTACTCGGCATTTGAAACTTACATAAAGAATGTTATAGACTATCGTTCAAATGCGGGAGATGCTGCAAAAAAGAAATTATATAATAAATATAAAAATAAAATACATGGGGATTTATTCTCGCTAAGATATGTTAATACGATTCCGCCTAAATGGGAATAAGATATCTATTCAGGCCTTTTGTCAATCATGAGAGTCTATGCAGCTTCCATTCTGCTAATCAA
>CAMLKS010000056.1 GCA_946480675.1 uncultured Bacteroidota bacterium | reverse complement strand
GAAGCGGCCTTCTACCCATTCGCCAATGTCGCCGGTTTTGAGCCAGCCATCGGGTGTAAAAGCTTCAGCAGTGAGTTCGGGGTTCTTGTAATAGCCCTTCATCACGTTGTGGCCTTTGCAGAGTATCTCGCCATCTTCTGCCAGCTTTACCTGCACATTTTGTATTACCGGGCCGATGGTGCCGATGCGGCGGTCTTCGGTAGCGTATTTATTTACTGATATTACAGGCGAGGTTTCGGTAAGGCCGTAGCCTTCCATTATAACAATTTTAGCCGAAGTGAAGATACGTATGAGGCGTACCTGGCAAGCAGCAGAGCCGGTAACGATGGCTTTGACATTGCCACCCAGTGCTTCGCGCCACTTGCTGAATATCAGTTTATTGGCAATAGCTAATTGCAAGCGGTACCACAGGCTGCCTTTTTCTACATTGTCATATTTGAAACCCAGGCCTAATGCCCAGAAGAAAAGCGCCCGCTTAATGCCTTTTAATTCGAGGCCCTTTTCGAAAATACGCTCATACACTTTTTCGAGCAGGCGGGGCACGGTGGTGAAAACCATAGGCTTTACCTCTCGCAGGTTCTCACCGATGGTATCCATACTTTCGGCATAGTAGATGGCTACACCTGCATTGAGGTACACATAGGTCACCATCTTTTCGAAGATATGGTTGAGTGGCAGGAAGCTCAGGGCTTTATCGCCTTTGGCTGCAAACCAGAATTCGCACATGCAGTCCATCACATTGCTCACGATATTATCGTGGGTGAGCATCACACCTTTGGGATTGCCGGTGGTGCCCGATGTATAGATGATGGTGGTTAAAGTATCTTTTGAGATGCGGCTGACAACAGATGGGTCGGGATTGAGGCCTTTCGCTATCAGTGTTTTCCAGTTTTGCACGCCGGGCACTTCATCAAAACAGAATACATGCTTAACAGATGGCACCTGTGCAAAGGCATCTTTAAAACGCTCATATAGTTCTGCATTACCCACAAATACGATGTGCACCTGCGCATCGTTGAGCGCATATACCATATCGTGCGTACTGATGGTAGGATACAAAGGTGTAAGTACGGCACCTGTTTGCTGCACCGCAAGGTCGGTTATGATCCATTCAGGCCTGTTAGGCGAAATGATGGCTATCTTTTCCTGTGCCTCGGGTTGCAGGTCGTTATTGCTGATACCCAGCGATAGCAGCCCACCGCAAAGCTTACCGGCGGTATCCCACACTTCCCTGCAAGTATATGTTCTCCATGTACCGTTTTCCTTTGCCGCCAGCATAGTTGCATCGGGCTCTTCCTGGGCGCGTTTGGCCACTATATCAAAAAGACGTTCGACCATATACTAAATTTAATAAAATTTAGCGATTAGTGCATCATCGGAATGTTAATTCCTGTTTTATACAATTATATTTGTTTTTGGCATCCTTGTTGAGATGAGGAGGAATTGAATTGTGGCATACTACAGAATTAGAATTTTGAAACAACTATGCGTTTAAGCTTAGAGAAGCTGATACCCGTACCACTTAAAGACCGCATAAACGAATACAACTCCTGGATATGGAACCAGGAGCTGGTATTTAATAGCGGTGAGCGGATAAGTATACAGGCACCATCGGGAACAGGGAAGACCACACTGATACACTTCCTGTACGGGCTGCGAAAAGACTATGAGGGCAAGATATACTGGAGCGCCTTCAACATGTCGGCCATTAATGCAGAGCAGCTGTCGCAGATACGCGCATCGTATGTAAGCGTAATATTCCAGGATATGCGCCTGTTTCCCGAACTGACGGCATGGGAGAACCTGGAAGTGAAACGTAGGCTGACAAATACGGTATCGGAATATGATGCAGAGAAATGGATAGAGCGGCTGGGGCTGAAAGATAAGCTGGACAGGCCGGCGCGCACCTTATCGTACGGCGAGCAGCAGCGTGTGGCTATAGTACGTGCCTTACTGCAACCCTTTGAATGGCTGATAATGGATGAACCTTTCAGCCACCTGGACCATGCCAACCGCCAGCGTGCTATAGCACTGATACGCGAAGTGGCCGACCATCACCGGGCGGGCATCATCCTTGCCGACCTGGAAGACAATGATTTTTTCACCTATAGCCGGAAACTACTGCTGTGAAATCATTACAACAAAAGACATTATTACGAAAGCTATTGCTACGCCACCGCAGCAACAACCGCCTTTGGGCGGCACTGATTGCGCTATGCATAGGCACTACCCTGCTATTGTTATCTGTACTGATATGGTGGAACTTCAGAGAGATACTGAGCGGGCGTGGCAGTAACGATAGCCTTGGCAGCACTTTCCTGACAGTGGGTAAGAAAGTGACCAATGAAAAAATGGGGCGGCCGGAAATGACCTTGTTCACCCCGCAGGAAATAGATGCCATGCAAGGCGCACCACAGGTGCAGGATGTAGGCGTGCTGGTGTCCAACCGTTTTCCCGTGTGGGCTACGCTGAATACGACCGTGGCATTTTCAACCGAAATGTTCCTGGAAGCAGTACCAGACCGGTTTATCGACAACCGACCTGTAGATTGGATATGGACGCCGGGCAACCGGACGGTGCCTATCATCGTATCATCTGAATTTTTGAACCTGTATAACTATGGCTTCGCACTGAGCCAGGGATTGCCGCAGCTATCGCAGGCATCCATACAATCGCTGGCATTTGATTTGAAGATTGGCCGCGGCCAATTGGAAGAAACCTATAGCGCGCGCGTGGTAGGTTTTTCAGACCGCATCACATCTGTACTGGTGCCGCAAACATTTGTAGACTATGGCAATAAACTGTTTACTGGGCGCGAAACTTTTCCGCCATCGAGGTTGATACTGAAAGTAAAAGACCCGTCAGACAAATTATTTATCAACTATTTAGAAACGCGCGACTATACTACTAATACAGAGCAACTGCGCTGGAGCAAGCTGCGCACCGTGGTGGATGCCGTAGCATCGGCAACGGGATTGCTGGCTATATTGCTAATGGGTATCGGCACGCTGGTATTCATCCTATTCATAGAACTAACTATTGCCCGCGCGCAGGAATCGATGGCGCTGCTGATGCAACTGGGCTATAGCCCGCGCTACCTGGGGCGCTTTATGCTGCGCCGTTTTTTGCCGCTGATGCTGGCTGCATTAGTACTAGCAATGTGGCTGGTGATGATAGCACAGTATATGGCGGCGGATAAGCTGAAGAAGATGAATTTAACGTTGCCGCATGTGCCGGGGTGGCAAGTGTGGGCAGCATTAGGTGTGAGTGCCCTGGTATTGCTTGCCTTCGTAAGCAGAGCTATTACGCGTGCTATTAAGTGACCATACTGCATCAGCCTTGCAGTAGCGTGCACTTGCCCGCCCCTATATTTAGGGCCATTCTTTTATTCACCCAGCTGTTGTGCTTTACTGTTTATTTCTTTTATCACATGGTCCAGCTCGGCAGTGGTGGCTTGTATGCCGTCCAGTATTTGCTTGTTGGTTGGGTCGTTGGGGTCATTATGATTGAACAACTGAGCCAGCCCCTGTATGGTTGTGACGTGATTGCGGACCTTATGCGATTGCAGCCAGGCTATTTCTTTTAGTTGCCTGTTCTGATGTTCTACCATTTCCTGGTGCTGCCGCTCTTCTGTAATATCGCGAGAGAAGCAACTGACACCCACTATATTTTTATCCTTATCGTATATCGGGCTGAAATTGATCTCAGAATACGTGATATGGCCGTGTGTTTCATTTTTGATAGTGCTGCGGTATGCCTTTCCTTCAAATGCCGGCTGAAGATAGCCTTCCCACGATTTCATCAGGTCTTTACTGAAATCACTTTCCGTCACTTCCTGCTGTGTTTTGCCGGTCATGGTATATATGTGGTCCCAGAAAGGCTTATTCGCATCAATGATCTGCATGTTTTTATCTATCGACCATATGATGTCTTGTGTATTATTAATAATAGCACGCAGCTTTTCCTGTTCGTTCTGAAGTTTTTCGCCTGCTTTTTTCTGTGCTGTGATATCCAGCAAATAAACGACTAAGCCTTCGCTGGTAGGATAGGCATTGATAGAAGCCCAAAGATCGTAAGTAGGGACATATTCTTCAAAATGCACGCTTACTTTTTCAGCGACTGCACGATGATACTCATGATATAATTTCAGGTTTTTCGCATTGGGGAAAAAGTCCCAGGCTTTTTTCCCAAGCAGCTCTTCTTTCGGGTGCCTTAATATGCGTTCTGACTCTTTATTTACGAAAGTAAATTCCCAATTACTATTCAATACATACAAGCCATCGGTAATGCTTTCCCAAACTTTCTGCATCTGCCTGGCTTTACGACTTGCCTCCGCTTCTGCCCTTATCTTATTCTCTACATCTATGGCCATTACCATGCTTGCATTCCTTCCTTCAAACGTAGTGGCATGGGCGTAGATATGTACATGGAATATCTCCCCATTCTTACGGATGTGCCGCCAGGTGCCGGCATCGAAATAAGAATCGGGCAGGTTGCCGGACAGGAATTTGAATCTTTCCCAATCTTCTTCAGGCCGTATATCCAGCGCAGTCTTTGACAACATTTCATCGCGGGTGTACATGTATTGGCTCAGCGCAGCATTGTTCACAGCCAGGAAACGGAAAGTTTCAGTGTCGTATATGTATATCGGCACGGGATTTTCACTGAACAAACGCGAGTAGTTTGCAGCTACGCGTTGCCTTTCGACAGCAAATGTCATTGCTTTGCGCAGGCTGCGCGCATCTATCTCTTCTTTCACCAGGCAATCCTGCACACCTTGTTTTATAGCGTAGGCAGCTGTAGCATCATCGTATGCCGTAAGCACAATAATGGGTGTGTATGGAAAAGTATCCTGTATGGTTTTAAGGCATTCCTCTTTTGATACCGAACAATTATTAATATCGGCAAGTATGAGATACAACGGTTCCCGCCCATAACGGTGTATATCCGTAATGTTGGTAACACGGATAATATTATCAGGCGGATACCCGGCTGTTTCCAAATAGTTCGCTAAACGCGCGAATGTATCTTCGTCGTTTTCAAGTAAAAGGATCTTTGTATTCATTCTCTTATCTACGCGGTCTTTTACTTTGCATTAAGTGTTGATCTTCCTGAACAAAATAACAAGAATAAATAACAAGTGCAATACCCAAAAACACATAATGCCGCGCTTGGCTTAAGTTTTAAATAGTTAGTTATTATGTTGCTGATCGTATTTGCAAAACTGATAGGTATAATTGCCGGAGTGCTTACCGGCTCATCGTTACTACCACAACTCGTTAAAATATTAAAAGAGAAGAAAGGCGGCGACATTTCCATCGTGATGCTGTTATGCCTGCTTTGCGGGCTGGCCTGCTGGGTATGGTATGGCATATTGCAGGAAGACTGGCCCATCATTATCACCAATGCCTTTTCACTGGTTACGAATAGTGCCATTATTATAATGACCATCTACTATAAAAAGAAATAAACAGCTATTCCGCACCCAGCTTTTTTAAACCTTCATTTTCAACCACCCTTTGCGTATGGCCATTCTTTGCCAGGTTTATCATGGCCCGTGCCAATACATCGGCCCGGATGACAGCGGAAGGCGAAAGCAGGTCGATAACAGGTAATAACGGACGAAATAATTTGTAGAAAAAATGCTGACCGGGATTATCGTGCACGGGCCATATGGCACCTGCCCTTGCCATATGCAGGCTGCCAAATGATAGTTTAGACAGGTCGTTCTCTGTTTTACCTTTTATACGGGCAAATATTTGCCTGCTTTTCTCCAATACATCGGCACCCTCGCCGCTAAGGAATATAAAGTCGATACCGGGGTTGGCATGCAGCATGGCCTGTGCTGCCTTTACGGTGTACATGTGTGTAATTACCTCATACTGTTCTTCATTTACCTGCTGTGAAGAAACACCCAGGCACCAGATGCAGGCATCGTACGATTTGAAAATACTATCGAGCCCGGTATAATCGAGAAAGTCTTTATGAATGACCGTAGTGAGCTTGGGATGTGCTATATCCGGCTGTCGGCGGCAGATAGCAGTAACGGCCGTGACCGTATTATCTTTCAACGCCTGCCTTATCACCTCTGAACCTGCAGTTCCCGTAGCTCCTGTTACTATCAACTTCATAATACTTAAAGTTCGTTAAAAACTTGATGCCAAACAGGTGCGCAGCATCATGGCACTATTTTATTGAGGCATTATAAAAAGAAGTTATAATGAAAATTTTAGGTGGTATACTATTGGCAATAGGCATTTTGATGCTGATAATTAATGGATTCAACTTCACTACGAAAGAAGAAGTGGCCCAGCTTGGGCCCATAGAAATAAACAAAGAAAAAGAGCACAGCGTAAACTGGCCTATGTATATAGGTGGTGTAGTGGCCGTAGCAGGTGTGGGCCTGCTGATACTCGGGGCGAGAAACAAATCATAAATGACACAAACGATCGTCTGGAAGGGATTGATGTACCCATCAATGGAGTGTTGCTGTATTGCCTATGGCGAAAGTGGCATTACAGTGCGGGGCACCATTGTGGGTTGCGATGAAGAACAACCATTTAACATAGATTATGCTATAGACCTGCAAGCCAGTTGGCAGATAGGTTCCTTCAGTATTCAAAACAACCTTTCGCCACAGCTGGACCTGCAAACATTTGTGACCGATGATAACGGCAACTGGTATAACAGCGCCGATAGCATTATAGTAGCAGAAGGCTGCGAAACTATAGATATATCGCTGACGCCTTTTACGAATACACTGGCCATCCGTAAACTGGCCTTGCAGCCGGGAGAAACAGGCGCGATAAGCGTATTATATGCAGATATACAGGCATGTACACTCTATGCTACCACCCAGCATTACACGCGGCTGACGGAAGACACCTACCGCTTCAGCACCGAAGATGGCAGTTTTATGGCAGACATAACGGTGGATGATGATATGACCGTCACATATTATAACCAGTTATTTGAGCGGGTTTCCTGCGGGTAATATCCATTCTATTTTTTCTACATATCCACATTCGGGGTTGGGTTTAGAGAAGTTAAGTACCTGATTTTGATTGCAGCGGCTATCTTTGCAGCCAAAGCAGGAACAGAGATGGCAGAACAATTGAATCAATACACGGAAGATAGTATACGGTCGCTGGACTGGCGCGAGCACATCAGGCTGCGCCCCGGTATGTATATAGGAAAGCTGGGCGACGGCAGCAGTATGGATGATGGCATCTACATACTGATAAAGGAGGTGATAGACAACTGTATTGATGAATACACGATGGGCTATGGCAAACGCGTAGAGGTAAAAATAGACAAAGGCAGTGTAACCATACGCGACTATGGCCGTGGCATACCGCTGGGTAAAGTGGTGGACGTGGTAAGCAAGATAAACACCGGTGCGAAGTATGATAGCAAAGCCTTCCAGAAATCGGTGGGTTTGAACGGGGTAGGTACGAAGGCAGTGAATGCACTGAGCAGCTATTTTAAAGTGGCCGCCTTCAGAGATGGCAAGATGAAAGAAGCGGAGTTTGAAAAAGGCGTATTGATAAAAGAACATAAAGAAACCGCCACTACCGAAAACAACGGTACGCTGGTGACCTTTACGCCCGATGACAGCGTCTTCAAGCATTATCATTTTATAAATGACTACATAGAAAACCAGGTATGGAACTACTGCTTCCTGAATGCAGGGCTGCAGATAAACCTGAACGGCAGGAACTATGTATCGAAAAACGGGCTGCTCGACCTGCTGCAACGCAAAACCAATCCCGAAACATGCCGCTACCCTATCATCCACCTGAAAGGGAATGATATAGAAGTAGCCATTACCCACACGGGCGACTATGGTGAAGACCTGTATTCTTTTGTGAATGGCCAGCATACCACGCAGGGTGGTACCCACCAGGCGGCCTTCCGCGAGGCCTTTGTGAAAGTAGTACGTGACTTTTATAAGAAAGACTACGATGCTACAGACATCCGCCAGAGCATCTGCGCAGCTATATCCGTACGTGTGCAGGAGCCTGTATTTGAATCGCAAACGAAAACCAAGCTAGGGTCGCAATATGTATCGGAAGGCGGGCCGAGCATGAAATCTTTTGTGCTGGACTTCCTGGCCAAAGAGCTGGATAACTACCTGCACAAAAACAGCAGCGTGGCAGATGCACTAAAGAAACGTATTGAGCAAAGCGAGCGTGAACGCAAAGAACTATCGGGCATACGCAAGCTGGCCAATGAACGCGCGAAGAAAGCCAACCTGCACAATAAGAAACTGCGCGACTGCCGCATACACCTGAATGCAGAGCCACCCAGCAAAGGCAAAGAAGAATTTCAGCAGAAGCAACTGGAAAGCACCATCTTCATAACCGAGGGTGATAGTGCGAGCGGTAGCATTACCAAGAGCCGTAATGTGGAACTGCAAGCGGTATTCAGCCTGCGGGGTAAGCCGCTGAACTGCTACGGGCTGACGAAGAAAATAGTGTACGAGAATGAGGAATTCAACCTGCTGCAGCATGCGCTGAATATAGAAGAAGGCTTGGATGGCTTACGCTACAATAACATAGTAATTGCCACCGATGCCGATGTGGATGGCATGCACATACGCCTGCTTATCATGACCTTCTTCCTGCAATTCTTCCCCGACCTGGTGAAGAACGGGCATGTGTATATACTGGAAACACCACTATTCCGCGTGCGGAATAAGCAGAAGACCATATACTGCTATACGGATGAAGAACGCAGGAACGCCATAGCCGAGCTGGGCAGCAAACCGGAGATAACACGCTTTAAAGGATTGGGCGAGATAAGCCCGGAAGAGTTTGCACAGTTTATAGGTGATGATATGCGTAAAGAACCGGTATTGCTGGGACAGGAAACGAAAATAAAAGAGTTGCTGGAATACTTTATGGGTAAGAACACGCCACAACGCCAGCAGGATATTATTGCCGGGCTGAGGGTGGAAAAAGACCTGGCGGAAGAGTTGACAGCCTAAAAGCCCCTCCCGGCCTCCCCCAAGGGGAGGAGGTGTGTTTGGGTTTGTGTTGAGTGCTGGGGTTAGTTGATATGTTTATAATGATGACAAAGCCGTTACGATGTGACGGCTTTTGCTATTGTAGCAGGCGCTATATCTTCTGCGGTTTTCTTTGTTACGTAGCGTAGTATTTCTATACATTTACCCGGTTGTTTCCATTCAAACCAGCCGATGACCTTTATGATGAAAGCGAAAAACTTTCCTTTGGGTGTAGCGAGATTGGTGGCGAGGTTGGCTATTGCTGCATCGCGCACGGATATGCAAGTAGTGTAATCTGCACCTGTTTTACCCGATAATTCTACCGCAAACTGCCATGCACCTTCGCGGGCTGTGTTGATACTGAATTCCACCAGCATTTCATCAAAGCTTTTGCCAACGGTATCGAGCAGGAACATCAGTGGCGACAGTTTAAATATTTCCTGTTCCACCACGCTTATCAATGAAGCGAGTACTGTGTTAATGGTATTGAAGTCTTTTTGAATGCCGGCAATGGGATACCCATACATGGTTTCAGCAGTCGCAATGCCAAGATCGAGGTTGATGTGTGCATTAATACCCAGCAGCAGGTGTTGCATTATGATGCCTTTATTTTGCGCGGCCTCAAAAGCGATGCGCCAGGATGTTGTTGGCTGTTGCCCCGCACACCATTGTTTCCATGCATCTATGTAGCGATTGGCAAACAACACATCCAGCCGCTCCATGCGTGTGCCATCTTCAAACTCATCATTCGCAATGCCATCCTTTATACGGCAGGTAACACGGTGATACAGTGCTGCAAAATACCCTGCCCTGTTATTGGTATCTATGCATTGCTGAATAATGCCTTCCAGTTCAGCAATTACTTCATCTATGGTTTGTGATGGCATAAGGTAGATTATTGATACAAATTAATACATTTGGCTAAAACCACAGACCTATGAGATATGTAGCACGGGGAAAACGCATGGAATATTTTGAGCTTTTTGATGAGCAGGAAAACGTATTAGGAAGGCTGGACTTTGACGGATTTTTCAGAAAAAAAGTAAGCATCAATATAGGCGATGCACACTATGAAATACACCCTGTAAACTTTTGGCAAAACAAGATAGAAGTGAGCCGTGAAGATGTAGTATATGCCGAATTGAAATTTAACTGGGCAGGCAATATCATTATAGAAATGACAGATGGCGGGCAGTACTTACTGCGTCCCAACTTCTGGCATACCAAATACACACTTTATACACGCGAAGAGTTTGGTATCATTACCCTGCAGTCGGACTTCAGTTGGTCGAACATGAGCTTTGAA
>CAMLKS010000055.1 GCA_946480675.1 uncultured Bacteroidota bacterium | reverse complement strand
CGCCGGTACGTTTACATGAAAAACAGACCCCAGTACCCAGAAAGCACCGATGGTCCACAATACTACCTTCACTACATCTTTCAGTAATGGCAATAGCTGTTGCCTGCCCTTGTTGCGCTCTTCCTGCGCTTTCTGCAGTTGTACATGATATATAAAATCAATAATACGCGATAAGGCAAGCGTAGTAAAGAGTATTACTAGGAACAAAAAAATATGATCTACTATATCACCTAAACGAATGGCAAATTCCTCGTGCTTGTTGCGGATACGATGCATCAGCAAACTATTGAGCAGTACGGTCAGCTGGCTAAGCGCTACGTAAAACAGTATTACTTGTATCAGCGACTCAATAGGCTTTACTATTAACCCCTGGAATACAGCACTGAGTTTTTTATCCGTAAATCTGTTGGTAATCTTTGCTATCAGCTTTGTAACGATCTTAGCGAGCGGCTTTTTCAGCAACTGCGTAGCAGCGATAATACCAATACACCAAAGGAGGCTCGAAATCTTCTCGCCTCCTAATTGTGTTTCAATATTGTGCCAGCTAACTTGCAGTACAATAATGTTCATGACCATGCATTATTGTTTTACATAAAAATCATACCGAAACATTGAACTCCCTCAATGCATCGTTGAGGCTGGTCTTTAAGTCGGTAGACGCTTTACGTTGTCCTATAATAAGTGCGCAACTTACCTGGTATTCACCCGCAGGAAATTTCTTGGTATAGCTGCCCGGTATCACCACGCTTCGTGCCGGTACACGGCCTTTATATTCTACAGGTTCTGCACCACTTACATCTATTATTTTAGTCGACTGTGTGAGCACAACATTTGCACCCAGTACAGCTTCTTTTTCTACTATTACGCCTTCCACCACTATGCAGCGAGAGCCTATGAAGCAACCATCTTCAATAACCACAGGTGAGGCCTGCAGGGGTTCTAATACCCCACCTATACCCACACCACCACTCAGGTGCACACCTTTGCCTATTTGCGCGCAAGAGCCTACTGTGGCCCATGTATCCACCATGGTACCCTCATCTACATAGGCACCAATATTTACGTACGATGGCATTAATACGACATTCCTTGCTACATAGGCACCATAGCGGGCTACTGCATGTGGTACTGCACGAACCCCCAGGCCTGCGTAGTCTTTCTTCAGCAGCATTTTGTCATAAAACTCGAAAGGCTCTACCGTCCATGTTTGCATGGGCTGAATACCAAAATATAGCAGGATAGCTTGTTTTACCCATTGGTTTACCTGCCAGCCATTTTCTGTAGGTTCTGCTACACGCAGGCGGCCTTTATCTACTTCTTCTATCACGGCGTGTACGGCATCCTGGTATGTTTGTTCTTTCAGCAGTTCGCGGTTGAGAAATGCATCGGCTATCATTTGTTGCCATTGAGCTTGCATATTGTAATCGTAGTTTTAGTGCGGCGAAATTACTAAAGCAATGACGGAATAACACGGACTATAAACACATGGAAATTAATTTTTTTTGAAAAAGTATTTGGAGAAATCAGAACGTGCTGTATCTTTGCACTCCATTCAACGGAAATGGAAGCATAGCTCAGCTGGTTCAGAGCACCTGCCTTACAAGCAGGGGGTCCGCGGTTCGATCCCGTGTGCTTCCACAGAATAAAGACACCACTCAATGTGGTGTCTTTCTATTTTAGCGCTATCGTGGTTTTAATACCGATCTCTTCCAAAAAGACAGCATCGTGCGATATGGCTATGAGAGTGCCTTTATATTGATTAATAGCAGCCGTTAGTATCTCAATGTTCTGAATATCGAGGTTGTTGGTAGGTTCATCCAGCACTATGATATCCGGTGCCTGCTTGCTTAATGTAAGGCAACACAATATCAGGCGCATTCTTTCGCCGCCACTTAAAGAAGCGCAGGCTTTATCCCAATCTTCTTTTGTGAACAGGAAGTGGGTGAGCCTACTTTTTACTTCATGTTCTTGTAGCTTGGCTTCATTAAACTTTTGTGCTTGCTCGTACACACTCAATGTGTCATTGATCAAAGAGTAATCCTGGTCGATATAAACATTATTTGCCTCTGCACGATATATTGTGCCGGCAGAGGGTTGTAACTGACCCAGTAGCAATTTTATTAGTGTTGTTTTGCCTGAGCCGTTGGCTCCAGTAAGCGCTATGCGCTCCCCGCTGGTTACCTGAAAGCTTAATGCTTGTTTCCATAAGGCATTGTGGCCGTACTGATAGTTTATCTCCTGGGCTGTTACTAATATTTTACCTGTATGCAATATGGAGTCGTCAAAGCCTATTTTCATTTTATCAATATCCGGAAGCTCTTTTCGCAACTCTCTCAATTCATTATTTAGTGAACCGGTTTTTTCAGCATGTACATCTTTCATTTTAGCAGTGCTTTTTTCTGCATTGTTGCGTAGGGTGTTCATCGATATGGTAGGCAGCCCTGCTTTCTCTTGCTTCTTTTTACCGCGTGCATCCAGTTTTTGTTGGCGTTCCATTGCTTCTCGTTCCAGCTCCTTTGCTTTGCGTAAGGCCTTTTCCTTACTTCGCACATCTTCGCTCATAGCATTTAGTGCTATTGCTTTTTGCTCGGTATAAAACTCATAGTTACCACCATATACTGTTATTCCACGTCTTGTTAGTTCGTATACGGTTGGCAAAAGATTTAGCAGCTGCCTGTCGTGGCTTATTATCAAGAGTGTGCTATTTGTTGATTGTATGAAATCATATAATTGCTTCCTGCCAACAACATCTAGGTGGTTACTCGGTTCGTCCATCATTATTAAGGTGGGCTGATGGATGTTAATACCCGCAAGAAAAACTTTGGTCTTTTGCCCACCGCTAATTGTACCCATTTTTTGTGACAAGTCAATATCCTGCAATTGTCAATGCGCTAATGCTTCCACACAACGTTCTTCAATTGTCCAGTCATCATCGAGCGCCACCATGTTATCTTCCGATACATTGCCGGAAAGTATTTCTGATAAAGCTTTCAGTTTAATGTCGATTAATAATGCCTGTGCGATTGTTAATTTATCGTATTGCCCAAAATGTTGGGGTATAAAATACGGGGGCTCATCCGTTTTAATATTGCCGCTGGTGGCTTTTAGTTGTCCGGCTATTAATTTCAGTAATGTAGATTTGCCCGCGCCGTTATTGCCTATCAAGGCTATTTTCTCATGCTTATTAACTGTCAGATTAATACTATCAAACAGTATAGCCTTATTGGGATGGAAATATTCCAGATTTTGTACAAAAATCATGATTTCTTTCTTGGGAAGTGAAGAATAATGCCATAAAATATTGGCATTGTTTACCGTATTGAAAGAAATCTTTGTTTACATTATTAATGTTGCTTGAGAGTTGAAGGCACAAAGATACAGAATACTAAGTTATCGATCTTAAATGGGTGAAACAATACGATATATGTGAATCTGACACAAATATTTACTAATAATTGGATAAATTGTTATACAAAACATAATTGTATCGCAATTCAGATGCATTTCGGAATAATCCGATACATTCGCACAGGATAATAATAATGTTATGGACTTTATAATGCCTGATTTTGCAGACCCCGGTATGTGGATAAGCCTGCTAACGCTCTGTTTCCTGGAAATAGTGTTGGGTATTGATAATATTATATTTATATCGATAGTAGTAGATAAACTGCCAAAGGAAAAGCAGCGCAGCGCAAGGAACCTTGGGCTGGGTATGGCTATGTTGTTTCGTGTATTGCTGTTGCTTTCTATTAACTGGATCATCAGTCTCAAAGACCCCATCATCACAATCCCGTCTATATTTGAAAAAGGAGGAGATCCTTTAGGTCTTAGTGTAAAAGACCTGATACTAATAGCGGGTGGTATTTTCCTGATCGTTAAAAGTACCCTTGAGATACATCATAAGCTTCAGGTGGATGATGAAGCAGGAAAAACGAAACAGATGAAAGCCAAATCATTTGCCAATATCATATTGCAAATAGTATTGGTGGATGCCGTTTTCTCTTTTGATTCTATACTGACAGCAGTGGGCCTTGTAGAAAATGTGCTGATAATGATAACAGCTGTTATTGTTTCAATCGGTATCATGATGCTATTTGCCGGCCCTGTAACACGTATCATTAACAAACAGCCGAGTTTGCAAATGCTGGCACTTAGTTTCCTTGTAGTTATAGGTGTGGTACTGATAGCCGGTGGTTTTCACCAGGAAGTAAGCAAAAGCATCATTTACTCATGCTTAGGTTTCTCTTTAATAGTAGAATTTTTAAACATAAGGCTACGCAAACAGCAGCACAATGTACAGCTACGTGATGCTGATAAGATAAATGAAATGTAGTGCCGGTTAGGTCGAACATATTACAATGGCTTTGCCGGTTATGGGCATTGGTTGCTGCTATTGCTAGTAGTGCCGCATTGTTGTGCACATTGCATAGTGAGGCATATGGTGTATCTACTATCGTTAGTGGCGAAACGGCTATAGGTAAAAAGCAATATGGCCATTACGTATTACCCGCAAGGAGCCAGCATGTAAATTATGTAGCACGAAAGCAGGCAGATAGTCATCAGCATAGTTTAACAGGCAATGGACATGACGCGATATTGCCGGATTTGGTTGCTCCTTTATCGCAGCAAAGCTATTTCCTGCATCCATTCTCAAAATATGAAAGCAGCCAGATGCTTTCATATATTAAAAGCCAAATACTGTTTCCCAAGCATTGGTTCTGGTAGTGTAATCCGGAGGATTATGACTATGTATAACTGCGCCGTTCGCAGATGATTTGTTATGCGCAACTCAAAAATAGGGTTGTGCTACTCTTTTTTTAAAACTGATAGTAATGAATGCAACCTTAGGTATCGCAATAGCGATGGTATTAATATTGACCGTAATCGTGATGCTATTTGCCATGCAGGCAAAAAAGCATGCTAAACATAGAAAAAACAAATTATTGGCTGCAATAGAAGCATTAGCCGGTAAGCATCACCTGGATATTAAATACCAGGATACACTTCATAACCGTATTATAGGTGTTGACATTAAGAAAAAGGTTTTGGTCTTTGCCGACTGGAAAAATGAAAATGTACACACGGAAGTAATTGCTGTTAAAGATGTAAAAGATTGTACGCTCATAAAGCGGGGTAATAAGATTGTAGAAAAAACAAAATCGGGTAAGAAAACCACAGATGAATATGTATATGAAATACAGATGGAGTTAATATTGCCCGACGGACCGATATATCTGACCATGTATAATGAAATGATAGATGGAGTACTTGAAAAGCAATTACTTACCGATGTAGCGACAAAATGGCGAGAGCATGTAATGAAACTGATGGATTAACCATAATGCTGGTATCATTTTTATGCATATAGTGCTGTATGCTATAACTGCTATAATTATGAACGAGCATTCCTTTGAAGAAAAAACTCCAATTACCAATATTAGCACAACCGAAAGACTGGTTTCCGCAGCAGCAGGGATATGGTTTGTCGGTTGTGCTTTTCAGCATAAAAGAAAGGTAAGTATTTCATCGGCAGCTACTGCGGGGTTTTTGCTATACCGTGCTGTAACCGGTCATTGCCCTATCTATAGTGCTATGGATAAGAATAAAGAATCGCGGGTCATTGGCAATGTCAATATACGTAGTTCGGTATTCATAAATGGCTCTGCTGACAGGGTGTATGAAGAATGGCGTAGTGCACGTATTTTAAAAGAATATCCTGGTGAATATATTGGTTGGCGCTCACTACCGGGTTCCCACATTGAAGAAATAGGTAAGGCTGTCTTCATAAAAGAAGGTGAGAATACAACAAGGCTGGATACGATTATATCTTACAGAAGCATGGGTGGGCTGCTGGGTAAAATAATGCTGAAAGCTCTGCAACCTTTAATACACCTGATAACGCGTGCAGAGATACGTGGATTTAAAAAATATATAGAGCGTCATACGAAGGATGTCATTGCCGAAGAGCATAAACATATGTAATAGAAGAAGATAAGTTGGTAATAAAAACTAAAAGGGATAACCTATACCTAAGTTCAGCACCAGGTTCTGACTGCGCCAATGCGAATCGCCGAAGGCAATATCTTTAAATACCCATTTTTCGCCTTCCAGCCACGGCTTACGTATCGGGAAGCCTAAGTCGAGGCGGAGTACGAGTATTTTAAAATCCAGCCTCAAGCCTGCACCTACGCTCACCGCTATTTGATCCATAAAGGTTTTACGGTTAAACTCGCCGCCGGGGAAAAGTTCTGTCTTGCGATAGGTCCAAATATTACCGGCATCTACAAACACAGCACCATGTATGAAGTTGATAAGCTGCGCACGGAGTTCACTGTTTAGTTCCAGCTTCATGTCACCTGTTGTCTCAATGAAGCGTTGTTGTCCTGCATTGTTATAATAAAAAATACCCGGGCCTACCAACCTGGACGGGAAACCACGAAGGCTGCTATTACCACCGCTAAAGAACTGTTTTACGTTCGGTAAGGTAGCAGAGTTGCCATAGGGTATACCTAGGCCTATCAATATCCTGTTTACCCATATCGAATTAGGGTTGTTATTATAATTGATGTAGTAACGAAAATCTGTTTGCACTTTGGCATACTGCGCATAGTTCGAACCCAATAGCTGCTTAGGAGCTTCAGGTCTACTACTGTCATTTACATTCGCCCCTTGTATCCATCCTAATACATTCCCCGAAAGGTCTATAAGGCCATCAAAGTAAATGTCATCATGATGTGGTGGGCCATTGCCTCTTGAGTTATATGTGAATTGATATGTAGGCCCTATGATAAGACCATTAAAAATAAGGTTGTTATAATTTATCTGTAAAGTCGTGTCTTTGTTCAGGGTGTCTGTGCGTACATAAGTAATATTTATGGGGTTAAACTGGTGTTCTTTCCTGATGTCTTCTTTCCATGCATAACCGTAAGCCGCTTTGAAAGAATGCAACCGGTATAGTTTCTCACGAATCATTACATCATATCCTGCACGTATTGTGGTGCGTGGTACAAATACGCTTGAGGACCGAGGTGTAAAAAAAGGTACTATAAAACGAGGAAAAGTAAGGCTAGGTTCTACACCAAGTTGATATGTGTTTGGACGTCGTATAGCACCTCCATATTGCGTTTCAAACCCACCATTCACTTTCACCATAAACAATTCTGCTCCACGCATAGTATTTCGATTGCGCCAGCTAAAGCTCACTTGCGAACCTACACGACTATCATTTTTTGTTAATCCACCTATTTCTGCACGTAATGATTTTTTAGGGTACGACGTTAGGTAATAGAAGGCATTCAGCTTATCATCGCCTACCGGTTCAAAATCATTCTTTACAAATTTGAAGGTGCCCATATTTACCAGCCTGTTGAGCGATACGTTCTGGTCGGTACGATTATAAATATCGCCGGGCTTAAATTGCATGGCTTGAGTGAAAATGAACGGCTTGTATTTTTTTGTGTTACCTACTATGTAATAACGTTCATAAAAAAGCGTATCAGGCTTGCGGGTTGCAAAGTTGGTGTCTTTTTTTACTGTAGATACGTTGGGGTTATTACGCATGCCTCTTCGGCCACCTACACGGTAGTCAGGTAGAATGAAAATATCATTGATGTGATATTGGCGGGTAGCTTCTTCCGGTATGCCTTCCTTTACCTTTACATAAAGATCTACCTGGTGTTCGCCTTCTGTACTATCTACTCTTGTCAGCAGGTAATCAGGGCGAAAATAGAAATAGCCTATTTCTTTTAGCTGTTTATCTATACGCTCATGCTCGCCTTTTATCAGGTCCAGGTTATACGGGAATCCTTGTTTCAATAAAGTTTTTTCTTTTTGCTTTGTTACATTTTGAGACAGGGTAGATGAATCTAAAATAAATTCAACGTTTCGTATTTTATATTGCGGCCCGGTAATTACATCAAAATGTCCTCTTGTTTTTTTGTTCTTGGTTTTAGATTCTCCGGAAACACTGGGGTAGAAAAACCCGCGGTTTTCAAGAATGTTTACAAGTAATTGCTTGTTCTTATTTATATCGAACTGGCTGGTGAGTACAGGTGGTTCACCTACTTTATTGCGTAGCCAGTTGCGTATACCTCTAGGTTTTTTAGGTTCTCCGGCCAGGTTATACATTGTTAGTTTCAACCGCATGCCTAATGTTTTCGTATTAGGCATAGGACGGATAGCATCTTCCAGGTCGTTTTTAATGATTTTCCTGTCACTTTTTCCTACTTGTTTGTCCTTTATGGAAACATCACTTCCTATATATAAGGTGTCGCCGGCAGGTAAGTATTTTGTATTGCTGCATGCAGAAGCAAACAGTGTACCGATAGTTATTAATCCTATTTTGAAATAATGCCTCATCCTTAGTTGCTAACACCCTTTTTATTGTCCTGTTTACTTTCTATTTGCCTGTTACGCTTCCTGAACAAATTTTTGAAGCGATTGTATTCTACCGTAACAATAAAGCTCACGCCTGTTTCTACTACATAGCCCTCAATGATATTTTCCAGTTCATCCCTGCGATAAATACGCACCATATACCTGCCGTCTGGCGTCAGTTGATAATCTGCCGCAAGGTTACCGGGTACCAGGCTGGTATTTTGATTGGTATTTTGGTTTTGTCCTTCCAGCTCAAAATTATTACCTACAGTTACTGTAAGCCTGTCATTCAATAGACGTTTAGATGCTGAAACATTCAAATCAGTACGGTTACGCTTTTCTCCTGTTGTGTAGTCTTCAGAGCTTTCAAGGTCCAGGTTTAGTTCCAGTCCGGATATAAGTTGATTGGCAAACTGGTTTAACTGTTCGCTCAGGAAACGGCTGGCACTCTGGCGTGCTATAAACTCTGCGCTTTGCCCACCCGCACCTGATTCAAATGGATTGTCGGAAACAAAACGGTTTAGTACCAGCACGGCAAACACTTGCTTATTCAGTTCCGAAGGGTTATTTCTTAATTCTGCCAACTTCCCTTGTACCAACGTTATTACATCTGCGCTGGCCCTGTATTTTTTTTCCTCGGGCAATACGATGTCAAAAGATAATTCAGGTTTCAGCAACGGCCCTTTCATTTTCAGCAATACATCAAATGGTAAACGCTGTTTATAAAAATTCAGCTGTGCAGGATCGGACACTTGTTTTTCCACAAGGTCGTAAGGAGGAATATTGGCATTGTATGCCGCAGTTATATTCACTTCCGCATCCATTGGGTCACCGGAGAATACAATAGTGCTGCCGTCCTGGATGTCAAACCTTCGTTTTATGAAATTATAGTTAAGCTGGTAAGAGCCTTTCTTCAATTCATAAGTGCCTGCAAGCCCTATGGTGCCATCAGGATTGATAGTAGTGTTCAAAGAAGCTTCCCCACGCACACGCAGGAAGTCGCCCGTGGCCTGGTCTATTATCACATTGAATTCTGCATTTTTTTCAATACCAATATTTACATTCAATTCTGCAGCCGACTTGAATGCCATCTTCGGTATTGTATCTTTTGGCATTAATACCTTGTAGCGATTCGTATCATCCATATCTACAAACTCTACCACACCTTCGCGCTCTTCTATTCCCGGTTGGGTTTCAGGTATCACTACCGTAAACTTTGTAGTGTCATGAATGGTAAGGTTGCCATCTATAGCCGGAGCAGTAGGCGTTCCCTTTATATTCAGGTTGCTACTTATTACCAGTTTTCCATAGAATAGCTTATTATCTTGTGGTGTAGAATTCAATACCTGCCAGTTCTTCGCTCGAACTTTTAAGCCAAGAGTTATGTCTTTATAGTCCTGTGTAGTGATTTTGCCACTAATGGTACCTTTATTATTCAGGCTATCATATATCTCGAAGTTGTCGAATACAATGCCATCATTGGTAAACTGTATATGCTCATCAGGCATACGGAAGGCGGCACCCAGCATGCTGATAGTCGTAGTTAGATTTTCCGTGCGTATATCACCTGTTATTTTAGGTGATGAAGTAATGCCCTTAATAACAAGGTTCCCTTTAAGGTTTCCGGAGCTATTGCGCACATTATGCATGGTAATACCTTCTATGCTTTTTAAATTAAGCGTATTAATGTCCAGCTTCATATCGAAGTTGTTACCATTTACGGGTTTAGGAAAATAAGTGCCTGCTAACACGATATCATTTCCATTTCCTTTAACATTTGCTTGTGCTATGATCTCGTTGGCAGATGCATCTTTCAACGTCACATCCAAACTGCCGATGGTGTCAGCAAATACTGATAGGTCTTTTATTTGCAAGGTGCCACTGGCTTCTGGCGCAGTAGATATATTGCGTACCTGTAATTGTGTGTTTAGAATACCATTGGCCAGTAATGTATCTTTCTGAATGATTTCAGTAATGTTAGACAGGAAAA
>CAMLKS010000054.1 GCA_946480675.1 uncultured Bacteroidota bacterium | reverse complement strand
ACCGAAAGATTCATGCGCCACATAGTGTTTATCTTCCAGTATCTTGATGATGGTACTGACCGTGTTATAATGCGGCTTCGGCTCGGGTAGTAGCTCTACTACATCTTTTACAAAGGCTTTGTCCAGCAGCCATAGCGCCTGCATGATTTCTTCCTCTGCTTTGGTAAGTGCTTTTAGTGGTGTTTGCATAGCTATCAACTAAGATTTTAGTAAATGTACTAATTATTTAGTTAATAAACTATTTTTTTAGTTAATAGCCGATATTTTACAATTTGAATACAATTAGCGTAAATTGTTTAGATTTGTCTAAAATAAAGTTTAGGCACAAAAGTGAGTTCCAAAGCACCTGATACATCCCTTAGCGAAGTTCATAACAGTATAGACCCTACCAAAGCCCGTAGCCCATGGCGCAAAATAGCGGCCTTCTTTGGCCCTGCTTACCTGGTGAGCGTAGGTTATATGGACCCTGGCAACTGGGCGACAGACCTTGCGGGCGGCAGCCAGTTTGGCTACAAACTGCTATGGGTATTGCTGATGAGTAACCTGATGGCGTTGCTACTGCAGTCGCTCAGCGCGCGCTTAGGTATTGTTCAGGGGCGCGACCTGGCACAATGTAACCGTGAAGTATATCCGCGTGGTGTCAATTTCATATTATATATTCTGGCAGAAATAGCGATAGCCGCCTGCGACCTGGCAGAGGTACTGGGCATGGCTGTTGGTTTAAACCTATTACTGGGCATACCACTGCTATGGGGTGTTATCATCACATTTGCAGACACACTGCTGCTACTCTACCTGCAAAAGCTGGGTATGCGCAAGATGGAGGCCTTCATCATCACATTGGTGGCCATTATAGGTAGTTGCTTCCTGCTAGAAATGTTTTTTGCCAAACCTGACATGGGCGAGCTGGCCAAAGGGTTCATCCCATCTATACCTAACAATACAGCGCTTTATATAGCCATAGGTATCATAGGTGCTACGGTTATGCCGCACAACCTGTATCTGCACTCTGCCCTGGTACAAACCCGCAAAATAAACCGCGATGACAATTCTATACGAAAAGCAATAAAATTCAATGTCATTGATAGTGCCGTTGCACTAAATATGGCGCTGTTTGTCAATGCTGCTATACTCATACTCGCCGCCGCTGTATTCTTCACATCGGGCAACCAACATGTGGCCGCACTGAAAGATGCACACCAATTGCTGGCCCCTATGCTGGGCAATACCTGGGCATCGCACCTCTTTGCCATCGCCCTGATAGCAGCGGGTCAAAGCTCAACCGTCACCGGTACGCTTGCCGGGCAGATAGTAATGGAAGGCTATCTGCGCCTGCGCATCAACCCATGGGCCAGAAGGTTGCTTACACGTATGCTGGCCATAGTGCCAGCTGTTTTAGTAATCATGATAATGGGCGAAGAGATGGTAGATAGCATGCTGGTCTTCAGCCAGGTATTGCTGAGTATGCAGCTGGCTTTTGCAGTTATCCCGCTCATCCACTTTGTAAGTGATAAAAAGCGCATGGGTATCTTCACCATCAAGCCACTTACCAAGACTGCAGCGTGGCTTATTGCTGCGGTTATTGTAGTGCTGAATCTTAAATTAGTGTATGAAACCGCGCTGGATTGGATAGCCGCTACCGATAGCACAGCATTGAAGGGGCTCATTATATTTGGTGAACTGGGTTTGGTAGCACTACTTGGCATTACGCTTATCTATCCGTTCATCCTGCGCAGCAGGGAGGCAACCAGTATAGATGTACACGAAAAAGTAGAAATGGATACATTGCAAACCACCATATCAAAGCCTTTTAAAAAGATAGCCCTTGCGCTCGATTACAGCGATAAAGACCAGAAGGTGATACAGTATGCCATACAACTGGGGAATTACGAAACGGAATATACCCTCATACACATTGTAGAAAGTGCACAGGCACGCATGATGGAAGACCAGGCTAAAGACTACGAAACCATCAAAGACAAGGAACAGCTATACCGCTACGTAAAATTCTTTACCGACAGACAACATAAAGCCGAAGGACTGCTAGGCTTTAAAGACCGCGCCAAAGAGATAGCCCGCATTGTAAAAGAAACAGATAGCGACCTGCTGATAGTAGGTAGTCACGGACATAAAAACATCAAAGACCTCATCTTCGGCGAAACCATCAATTCCGTTAGGCATATGATAGAAGTGCCGGTGTTCATAGCGCGGTAGCCGTCACAACAATATACGGCGCCTTCATACGTTATGCTGTATATGAGAAATATACTAGTTCTATGCATGCTGGCCACCGTCCCTGCATATGCGCAAACTACCCCGTATGCGCAAGGGGTAAAACTATATGCTAATGTTGCAACTACGCCCTTTCAGAACTTTCTTTTTTACAAGCATTTAGGCTATAGCAATAAGATGACGGTACGTAATTACCTTACTCCTTCCATCAGTTATACCTGGCAAAACAGAAAGAGGAACTATCATGAAATAGAATGGCACCGGCTGGATATGCGCAAGGAAAAACATGAAACAGAATATATAAATCCGATTACAGGTGAAAGGAACTACCGGCAAACACGTTCTTTCACAACTACTACTATTGCCTTGCGATACGAGTATATCTTCAATCTATCGAAAAAGAAAAACCGCACGCTCATGCCATCCGTAGGCATTGCAGCTATGCCGGCTTATCATCGCAATAGCTCCACCCCTTACACCGGTTCAGATTATCCCACTTCTCAAGCCTACATCGGTATCCGCCATTTCGTAATACCCCGCATCCATATTGCAGTTACCAACCGGCTGATGGTAGATATAAATATTCCCATAGCGGTAGTTGATGCAGGGGTGATAAGTAATAAGATATTAAACCCCACGTTACCAAACCACGCACAGAAATACAGCGTAGCCGATTTCACGTTATTCCCAGCGTACCATACGGCACGTGTAGGGGTAATGCTTAAAATATAGATACATTTGTAACTGTAAAAAATTACAGCACTATGTTCATCAAGTGGATCATCATCATAATGGCAGTTCTCAACTTCGGCTACATGGCATTTGATGGCAGCCGTGCACTGGCTACCGGCGATTATATCCGCCCCACTTCGGGTGAATATGCCGGACAACTGGGGCCTTGGAGCAGAGCTGTACAAAAGATAGGTATCAATCCAGAGTCTACAGCTATGAAGCTCATATTCGTGGTATGGGGATTGGCAGGATTGGCCATCACCGTAGCCTTCGCCACCGGCCAACCCTGGGGCTGGAAGGCACTTCTTATTATGAATATCTGCACCCTGTGGTATGCAATGATGGGCACCATGGGCAGCATCATACAGATATTATTACTGTTCCTGCTTAAGATGCTGACCAATAAAAACTAACCGTACCATTCAAGCCACACCGCTCACTCCCCTATCCCACAGCCTCATCGGGCTGCCATGCGCGCAGCACTGGCATAGCGCATCATAGCATTCCCCCACGCAGCAGCGTGTAGCTGGCTTCTAAATCGGCGGAGCCATAGATTTAGAAGTGCCTTTTCCCTTTGTTACTTTCTTTTTGGGCAAGCAAAAAGAAAGTAAAGGCTGATGTAAAGCACTAAAGCCCACTTTGCATCCCCCCTCATTTTCATTACATTTGCTACCTCAAAAAGCCACTAACAAACACATGCAACGCGATACCGCCATATTTGACCTGATACAGGAAGAACTGCAACGCCAGCGCCGCGGACTGGAACTGATAGCTTCTGAAAACTTTACCAGCATGCAGGTAATGCAGGCTATGGGCAATGTAATGACCAATAAGTATGCAGAGGGTTATCCTGGCCGTCGCTATTACGGTGGTTGCGAAGTGGTGGATAAAAGCGAGCAACTGGCTATAGACCGCGCGAAGGCCATATTTGATGTAGATTATGTAAACGTGCAGCCACACAGTGGTGCGCAGGCTAATGCAGCCGTAATGCTGGCATGCCTGGTGCCGGGCGATACTATCTTGGGCCTCGACCTGAGCATGGGTGGCCACCTTACACACGGTTCGCCGGTAAACTTTTCGGGCAAGCTGTATAAAGCCGTACACTACGGTGTGCGCAAAGAAGATGGATTGGTAGACTATGACCACCTGGAAAAACAAGCGCTGGAGCACAAACCTAAAATGATCATTTGCGGTGCATCTGCCTACAGCCGCGATTGGGATTACGAGCGCATACGTGCCGTAGCCGATAAGATAGGCGCACTGGTACTGGCAGATATTGCACACCCGGCAGGCCTTATTGCTAAAGGGCATTTGAAATCTCCGTTCGATCATTGTCATTTCGTTACCACTACTACGCACAAAACACTGCGTGGCCCACGTGGTGGTATGATCATGATGAAGAAAGACTTTGAGAACACATGGGGCGCTGTAGGCCCTAAAGGCGAAACACGTACATTAAGCCAACTGCTGGACCTCGCGGTATTCCCCGGTACACAAGGCGGCCCGCTGGAGCATGTGATAGCTGCGAAGGCTGTTTCTTTCTTCGAGATACAGCAGGATGCATATGGTGCATATACACAACAGATACTAAAAAATGCACAGGCGGCTGCTACAGCCTTCCTGGAGAAAGGTTACAACATCGTATCAGGCGGTACAGATAACCACCTGCTGCTGATAGACCTGCGCAATAAAAACATCAGCGGTAAAAAAGCCGAGAACACACTGGTGCATGCAGATATTACGCTGAACAAGAACATGGTGCCTTTCGATGATAAATCTCCATTCGTTACCTCGGGTATACGCGTAGGTGTGCCTGCCGTTACCACCCGCGGACTGAAAGAAGAACACATGCCGCAGATCGTAAACTGGCTGGACCGTGTGCTGATGTCGCCAGATGACGAAACGGTTATCAGTGCCGTACGTGGCGAGGTGAATGAATTTATGCAGCAATTCCCGCTGTACCCTGAGTGGTAGGCCATACCATATCATATTATACATAAAAGCCATTGTTGTTATAAAAACATTAACACGATGGCTTTTCGTATTTTTGTAATATGCAGGTTGATTAAATTGTAAACCTTTCCCCCATTACAGTTTTCATTATCTGTATTTTTTGAACTATCCCGAAAGGAACATGCGAATGAACAAACCATTTTTGCACTACATTGCTGCACTGGCATTGATTGGATGTATTTTACCCACGGATGCGCAGGCACAAAGGAAAAAGAAGAAAGTCACTGTTAAAGAGATCAGTATTTACGATATCGATACGCTGAAACAGCCTGTGCCACGCAACAGGCAACTGTGGCACGATAAGATAGATAAAGAGCAGAAGCGTGCCGATGTATCAGACGGGGCTGTAGATAAGCTCATCTATTTTTCAGATGATACACTGTACACCAATGGTATTACCCGTGCTATACTTACAGAGGTAGACCACCTGCAAAAGATGGTGGAGAATATGCCTGCCAATGGCCGTGACGCTGTAGCTGATAACCAGGAGAAGATACGCTGCCTGAAAGCAGTGAACGATATGCTGGTGGGTTATAATACAGATGTAAAGCCCGACCCTATATTCTACAAAAAGCAGGTGGCCAATATGCACGACCTGCTGATAGCGCGAAATGAAGGCAAGGGTATGGAGTTCGTGAAGAACAACATCAGCTTCCAGACGCTGAACAATGTAAAGGTGTTGTATGAAACCAATGCACCCGAGCGCACGTTCATCTTTACCGAGATGGGCAACCGCGAGCCGCAGGTCATGATAAAACGCTTGTCTGAATTTGCAGATGCACCCTTTGCCGATAATGTAATAGCTGCTGCTGCCAAAGTAGTACCGAATGAATTGTTCAACTATGCATCATCTACCAACTATGTATTGAGCGGTGCGGTAAAACGCAATAAAGACCCGCTGGTACAAACCATCGTGCGCATATCGCAGGAATCTAAATCGCCGCTGAAGGCCATGCCATTCCTCAATGATATCCATACCAAGAAAAAGACCATAGCAGAGATAGACAAGATAACAGCAGACCACGACCTGTTTTATCAGAACCTCGTTCGATTAAAAACAGAGAATGTATTACTGGGTGGCGATACCTATACCGATGAGCTGAAATACCGCGGGCTGAAGTACGTGCGCGAAATGAACGACCTGCACGAGGCTAAAGACCCGGTACGTTTTAAATGCATTGAGAACTTCCCGCCTGAAGTATTGTACTTCATCATTGTGTACGGACAGGATGAAATATATACCAGTAGCTTCCTGGGTACCTACCGCCGTATGATGGAGCGCCTGAAACCTACCACGGGCGATTCCCTGCTGGAAAAAGTGCACTACGACAAGTTCCGTACGTTCATCCGTATGTGTGCGGGTTATAACGTACTCAGCGATTTCCTGGCAACTATGGATGGCGAGCATAAGAATAAACTGATGCGCAACTTTATAGCCGGCCTTGAAAAAGGTAAGGATAACGACCTGGAAGATGCCGTAGACGTGGCCGATGCATTTGGTAGCATTCAGGATTCTTCGCTGGCAGCATTCCTCGATAAGCAGGTAAAAGACAACTACGAACTGGCATATAAAAACAGGAGCAAAAAAGGTGTGATCATTTATGGCCTGCTGGCTACCCTGTTCGAAGGTTCTAAAACAGTAGATAGTGGCAATGTGGCGGCACAGCAATCTGAAAAGCTGAACCTGCCCCCCATCAACCTGGTGCAGAATAAAAACCTGCTGGATGATTCAGGCCGCGTGTATGAGCAGTTCTTCTTCTATGGCGATGAAGATGGCAAAAACTCATATGCCAGCTTCTTAGGAAACTTTAAAGACGGCAAATGGAAAATGACCACCAGCAAATACTGGTCTACCATCACATCTACCACCGGCAAGCCGATTACCATATATGCCAACCTGCCGCTGACGGAGCCTGAAGATGAAGAAGCGCAGAAAGAACTGACCAAATACCTGAACGATAATAATATAAAACCCACCATCGTAGTGCACCGCGGGCATAGCTACCACCTGCCGCTTACTATGGACAGGCTGATAAAAGAAACCCGCATTGTAATGCTGGGCTCTTGCGGTGGCTACCACAACCTGGGCACCGTGCTCGATCATTCGCCCGATGCGCATATCATATCATCTAAGCAAGTAGGTTCTATGGCGGTGAATGAGCCTATCATCAAAGCCATAAACGACCAGCTGCTGGAAGGAAAGGATGTGGACTGGATAACCACCTGGAAGGGGCTGAATGGCTACTTTGCTACCAAAGGCCGCGAGAAAACAAAAGAAACCTTTGATGACTATGTGCCACCACACAAAAACCTGGGTGCCATCTTCATCAAGGCATACCGTAAAATGCTGAACAGTACGGAACAATAGTTTATCATAATATGCCGCAGATATCGCTCAGTAAAATAGCCACACGCGCCCCGCGCAATATAGATAAAGACGCTACTAAAAAGAAGTTGGCTTCCATCTGTAATGAGCTGGACGACTTGCAAAACCTGATGTTTGCAGAGGGTAAGCATTCTATACTGGTGATACTGCAGGGCATGGATGCCAGTGGCAAAGACGGGCTGATACGCGATGTATTTACGGCAATGAATCCGCAGGGTGTGCAGGTCACTTCCTTCAAAGTGCCTACTGCCGAAGAACTATCGCACGATTTCCTGTGGCGCATACATGAGCATACGCCTGCAAAGGGCATGATAAAGATATTCAACCGCTCTCATTACGAAGATGTATTGGTAACCCGCGTGCATGGCCTTATAGACGATAAGACGGCTATGCGCCGCATGCAGGCTATCAATGCATTTGAGCAGCTGCTGCAACAGCATAATGATACGCACATCATCAAGATATACCTGCACGTATCGCACGAAAAGCAGCAGGAACGCCTGGCCGAACGTATGGAGATACCCGAAAAGATGTGGAAGTATAATGCCCGCGACCTGGAAGAATCGAAGTTATGGGATAAGTACTACACGTACTACGAAGAGGTATTCGCCCAGTGCAATGACCCCGAGTGGAACATCATACCTACCGACCATAACTGGTATAAATCTTACTTGGTAGCCAAACTGCTGCACGATAAAATGAAAAGCCTGAAGATGAAATATCCGGGTATGAAGAAGTAGTACCCACAACATTTATAGTATAGAGCCTGTAGCATCTGCTCTGGGCTTTTTTATTTTTACCCGTCATTGCGAGGCAACGAAGCTACCTCGAGATATGAGTGTTGTTATATAATGTGCGTTACGTAACAGGTGTTAGCGCGAGGTTGCTTCGCTATCGCTCGCAATGACGAGAGTAGAGCAGATACACTTACCCCAAAAACTCCCTCACCAACCTATTCACTTCACCTGCCTTTTCCAATTGCAGGAAGTGGCCGCAGCGGGGTATCATTTCCAGTGTAGCATTGGGCATACGGGCTACGCCTGCTTCGCCTATAGCGCGTGTATTTACGGGGTGTATCAGCCGGTTGGGTATCAATGCATCGCGTTCGCCATATAGTACCAGTGTAGGTTGCTGTATTAAATGCAGTTGGTCGAAAACAGGCTCGTGCAGCATACCGGCTACGCAGGCTTCTATCATTGCCCTGTATTGTCTTATAGAATGTACCTTCATCAGCCCCACCAGCTCTTCTATCATCTCATCTACCTGTGGCGGATACTGATAAAAACTACTCCTGATGGTTCTACGCAAACTATTCTCTTCGGTAGAGAACATATCGAGGAAACTGATGGACGACTGGTATAGCGAACGCTCCATACCATTGAAGGTTTCAAAGCCTGCGGGTGCAAACAGCAATAACTTCTCTGCCGCCGATGGCAGGTTTATCAGCAGGTTCAGCACTACCTGCCCGCCCATAGAGTGCCCTGCCAGCACTACATTCGTTAACCGCAATTTTTGTATGAAATCATAGACACAGCCTGCAAAGAAATTGATACCATAAGGATAATCCCTCCTGTCCGACTTACCATTGCCCGGCAGGTCTATAGCTATGCAGCGGTACTTATCTTTCAATCCCTCTACCTGGTATTTCCAGCTACGGGCATAAGTAGCCAGCCCGTGTACAAACAGTATCGTCTGCGCACCACTACCCTCGTCTATATAAGCCACCTCGCACCCGTTCGATAGCTGCACTTTATGTATATCGTATGTCAATGCCTGCCTGTAAAAGAATTGCGCCCCGCAAATACGAGGCGCAACAAAGGTATACTTAAGTCAACTTATTATCACATCAACTAATCAACTAACTACGTTCCGTAACCCATTTAGCCACCGTAGGCGCCAACTCCTTCTGGCTGCGGCCACCTACAAATACGCCAATGTGCCCGCCGGGGAAAGGATAATCTTTCTTATCCTTCGCACCTATCACATCCATAATGGGCAGCGTGCTTTCGTTAGGGATGATGGCATCATCGGTAGCATATACGTTCAGGAACGGAACGGTCATATTCTTGAGGTCTATCTTGCGGCCACCCAGCGTCATTTCGCCTTTTATCAGCTTATTATCGCGGAAGAGGTCTTTGATGTACTTGCGATACATTTCGCCCGGTATGGCCGGCAGGTCTGCCTTCCATTTTTCCATCCGCAGGAAGTTTTCCATCTTGGCTTTATCTTCCAGGCTATCCATCACGCCCAGGTACTTGCTGATGTTCATGCTGGGCTTCAGGTAGCCAAAGGCGCTATCTATCATTTCGCCCGGTATGGTGCCTATGCTATCTACCATCGCATCTACATCCAGGTCTTTCGTCCAGCGATACAGCATGCAGCTATTGGTGCTGAAATCGTAAGGGGCAACGTATGTAGTGAGGCTTTGCAGTTTTTCAGGGTACAAGCTGGCATATATCATGCTGAAAGTGCCACCCTGGCAAATGCCCATTTTGTGTATCTTCTGCACCTTGTTGGTCTTGCGTACAAAGTCTACCGCATCGTTCATATAGCCATCTATATAGTCTTCCATCGTCTCGTAGCGGTCGGCCTTGGTAGGGTATCCCCAGTCCATGATGTATATATCCAGTCCCTCTTCCATCAGTTTCTTTACCAGGCTGCGGTCGGGCTGCAGGTCCAGCACATCGTGGCGGTTCAGCATGGCAAAAGAGATGAGCACAGGTATCTTAGCCTTTGCAGGTGTATCGCGCTTGTAGTGATACATCTTAACGTGGCCACTTTCCCACACCAGGTCTTTAGGTGTGGTAGCCACCTGTACATCTTCTATTTGTTGTAAAGTCTCGTAGCCTTTGGCCATTTTCTGGGTGGTAGAAGTCAGTTCCTCTACAATGCCTGTGGGGTTCCAATTCATAGCTGATGTAAAATTTTGCGCGAAGTTATTAATAAAAATACAGATAGGTCGTCCCTTCTGCGTGATACACTATCAATTTAATATTAATTCCTGATAATTAAAAGATTGTACCAACTACACTAC
>CAMLKS010000053.1 GCA_946480675.1 uncultured Bacteroidota bacterium | reverse complement strand
AATGCCGCTGTCTGTTTTAAAAGTAAAAGTTGCGAGCAATCAAACCAACGGACAAATAAGCAGTGGCCATACTAATTACACCTCACTTTCTACCAGTGGCAAAAATGTGATTACCAATGCTACAGCAGGCGAGAATAAAAACTTTTCAGTAGAATACCAGGCAAAGCCGGGCTTTGCATACCCTGCGGGTACTTATTCGGTAGACATTATATACACTGCAACACAAGCTTAAGTTTTATCAACTGATATAAAATAATAAAGGCTCCCCGTAAGGAGCCTTTATTTATTGGTAGAAGAAATGCTTATTGCTTTATCACCTGTTGTGCCAATACATTGGTACCATCTGCAGCTATAGCTTTCAGCCAGTACACGCCCGGCTGCATGCCCGTCAGCGATATTTCTGCTTTATTAGTAGCACCTATATTTTGTTGCGCTACCATTTGTCCCATGTTATTGAATACATACAAAGTTGTGCGGTCAGTTGTTTTGTCTTTCCACTCTATCGTTACCTTATCAGTAGCAGGGTTAGGATAGATAGCTGCTGTTGTACGCGTAGGCTTATCTACGCCTGCACTAAAGTAATACTCGTAATAGTAATTAAATTGAAATACTGGCAACTCAGCACCCATAAATGATATGATGCCATTAGCATTTGTTGGCAGGTCATTGCTGTTGTAATGCCAGTCTGATATCATTATACGCATCCAGTCCTGTGTATCCTCGTCCCACTGGCTATAGTAAACACTGTCAGGAAGGCCGTTAGCTCCTACATGCCTTTCTTCAAGACCTGCATACAGCCATTTAACGCTATCTGTATTCCATTCTTTCGACATATTGTAGGTATAATAGTCCGTGCTGCTATAGCCAAAACTGTCGGTGTACACGTTTTCCCATAAGCCACCCGTATATTCCATATACGTGTTGGTCGACAACTTATTGTTAGCATTGTAAGTGTTGGAATCTTTCCAGTTTTCTGCCCATCCTGAACCTGACCATTCATAGCCCATTACCTCGGTGTTATTGCCGGCGCCATCATATGTATATGTTGTTTTAAACGATTCTTCCCAACCTGCTCCTATTTTGTTATATACCACCTCTTCTGCTACTTTATTCTGCGCATTATATGAGTACAAAGTCTTTCCTGTTGTATCCCACACAGAACCGTTCAATTGCAAAGAATAGGTTGTATTCAGCGTTCCGTTGCTATTATAGGTATACCTGTTATCAGCTATCTCTTTCAACGGACTACCCGGAGGTGTACTGCTCAAAGTGGTATACGATTGACGCACATTGCTGCTGTTGTAAGTAATCTTGCTGCCATCCGTCAGTCCAAAATCAGGACCGTTGAGCCTGTAGTGTGCCGATGAGTCGAACTGCATTTCTGTAGAACCTTCGTATTCGTTATAAAACATATCTGTAAGGTTGAATACAGAACCACGATCTGACGAGTATATATAGTTGGCAGAATCGTTCAACTGCATGGCTGAACCATCAAAGGCATACAATGCCCTTGCTGTTAGTCGTTGCTTGGCGGCAGTGGTTTTGTTGTGTGCTGTTTGCTGCTGCAGGATGTTTTTTGTGGCGGCGCTCCAGTGCTTCTTTACTACACGCTTATAGTCGGGCATGGATTTTTGCTGTGCCGTTGCAGATAAGGTTAGTAATGTCAGGGGAAGTAGTAAAATTGTTTTTTGCATACAGTGGTTTTTAGTATTTCAAAGTAACGACCACCCATGCAACCTATTGTCATACAAAACCTATTATTTTGTTAAAGCCCTCATGGTCTTTAGCGCGCGGTTAATAAACCCGGGCGTATTAGCCTGCTCCAGCGCATCTTCCAGTATTACAATGATCTCTTGCCTGATTTCAGGATATATTTTGGCGAGGTTCGATAATACCGTCATCGAGAAGGCACGCACTGCCACTGCCTGCTGTGCATCTGCCAAAAAATCAAAACACATATTCATCACATCGCCGTGCAGTGGTTCCGGTATATCTACAAATTGCAACTCGCGTACCACTGTTCTTTTTATACCATCAGTCATACCGGGTTGCATAGCCTTTGATACCATTTCCGGCAAATAAGGCATAATGAGTTCGTGATGCGTATCGGTAACAGTACCCAAAACCACTGCCACCCGTGGTATCAGTTTAAGCTCCCCATGCAGGAAAAGTTGCATCAACAGTGCAAAGCGCTCAGCGTCAGTCCCTATCCATTTAGCTATTTTTTCTGCCTGTTTTTTCGATTGCTCTGCCAGTATTTCAGCCAGTATATCCATACACAAATATTAGTAAATATTTTGTTTCAGATTTTCATTTCAGCCGCCTACATTCGCAGTCCGCAAGAATATATATATGATAGAATATGCCGGCAGCGTAGCTGCAAAACTAAGCCTCAGGAAACAAGATGTGGACGCTGTACTGGCGCTGCTGAATGAAGGTGCTACCATTCCTTTCATAGCCCGCTACCGTAAAGATAAAACAGGCGCGCTGGATGAGGTTCAGATTCAAAACATACAGGATGAAGCCAAGTTTCAGAAAGAGTTTTCTGAGCGTAAGGCGTTCATAGAAAAGACCATTACCGAGCAGGATAAAATGACGGAAGCGCTGCAGGCAAAACTGAACAGCGCTACTACCATTGCCGAGCTGGAAGATATATACCTGCCATACAAACCAAAGCGCAAAACCAAAGCGCAAACGGCACGTGAAAATGGCCTGGAACCACTGGCCAATATGCTGTGGGAGCAAACGAATATAGACCCGCTGGCAGAAGCTGCTGCTTTTGTAACAGAAATAGTAAAAACACCGGAAGATGCCTTGCAAGGCGCGCGCGATATTATTGCTGAAACAGTAAATGAAGATGCGCAGGTACGTGCTAAAATGCGTAAGCTGTTTGAAGACAGCGCTACAGTGCAAAGCAAGGTGCTGGCCGATAAAGAAGCAGAAGGTGTGAAGTATAAAGACTACTACGACTTTAGCGAGCCGGTTAGCAAAATACCATCGCACCGTATGCTGGCAGTAATGCGTGGCTTTATGGAAGGTGTGCTGCGCATGGTGATAGCACCGGTGGAAGAAGATGCACTGGCAATGATAGAAAAGATGTTTGTGAAAGGCAGCAACGAGTCTACCACCCATGTAAAGAAAGCTATCAAAGATGCTTACCGCAGGCTGCTGCAACCCAGCCTTGAAAGCGAATTCCGCATGGCACTGAAAACAAAGGCTGATGAAGAAGCTATCAATGTGTTTGCGGAAAACCTGCGCCAGTTATTGTTAAGTTCCCCATTGGGCGGCAAGCGCCTGCTGGCCATAGATCCGGGTTATCGTACAGGTTGCAAAATAGTTTGCCTGGATGATAAGGGCATGCTGCAAAAAACAGACCTGATATATATACATGAGCCCGGAAAACTAATGTCTGCAGAGCATACCATACGCTCACTGGTGCAGCAATACAAAACAGAATGTATAGCTGTAGGCGATGGTACCGCAGGCCGTGAAACAGAACAGTTCATTAAGAAACTAAACCTTGGCTTGCCTATCTTCTTAGTGAATGAAGATGGCGCATCTATCTATTCAGCATCTGAAACAGCACGACAGGAATTTCCAGAACAAGATGTAACAGTACGTGGTGCAGTAAGCATTGGCCGCAGGCTGATGGACCCGCTGGCAGAGCTTGTGAAGATAGACCCCAAGAGCATAGGCGTAGGCCAATATCAACACGATGTAAACCAGGTGCGCCTGAAAGAACGCCTGGACCAAACCGTAGTAAGCTGTGTGAACCTGGTGGGTGTAAACCTGAATACAGCCAGCAAACACCTGCTAAGCTATGTGAGTGGTATCGGCCCTTCTATAGCGGAAAACATCGTTCAATATCGTAGCGAGATTGGTGGCTTTACATCACGCAAGCAACTGCTGAAAGTACCACGCCTGGGTAGCAAGGCATTCGAGCAATGTGCGGGATTCCTGCGTATAAAAAATGGTGAGGATCCGTTAGACGCAAGTGCAGTACACCCTGAAGCTTATAGTGTAGTAGCTAAAATGGCTACAGACCTGGGCCTTGATATAGCTAAACTGATAGGCAATGAAGAAGCCGTGAAGCAACTGGACACTAAGAAATACATCAGCGAAACTGTTGGTGAGCATACCATAAAAGACATACTGAACGAATTAAAGAAACCGGGCCTCGACCCACGTAGTGAAGCTCAGGTATTCGAGTTCGCTAATATCTACAGTATAGAAGATGTAACAGTGGGCATGGTAGTGCCTGGGGTGGTTACCAACCTTACACGCTTTGGCGCCTTTGTAGATATAGGTGTGAAACAGGATGGGCTTGTACACGTATCTGAAATATCGCACAACTACATTACCGACCCTGGCGAAGCACTGAAGCTGAATGATAAGGTGAACGTAAAAGTGCTGGAAGTAGATATGGGCCGTAAACGCATCGCGCTATCCATCAAGCAAACATTGGAAGCCCCTGTACGCCGAGACCGACCACAGCAGCATAAGCGCCAGGAGCAGAGCCGTGAAAAAGATACATCGAACATGAATATGAACGATGCACTGGGCCTGTTGAAAAAGAAGTTTGGCAAATAAATCTAAAAAATAAACCCCGGCAACTACCGGGGTTTATTTTTTTATAGATAGCTGAGCCACCATTTCTTATGTGTCATCTTCACCTGCATAAACCAACGGCAAGGCAGGTACAGCAATGCTATTATCAGCATCCAGTATAGGTACACACCCACTAATGAATAACCCCAGTTAGGCTTCGTGCCTAATGCCTCACCGTTGCCGGTAAAGTAATGAGATGGCACATCATACACCCACACACCTATCATCATAGATAGCAGGTGTATCAGGTAGATGTGCAGGATATAATAGAACATAGGCACACGCCCATATACGGTAAAGAAAGCGCCTACCTTATTCCGCATCTTTTCTAACAGTGGCAATAACGCAATGGCCGGCCCTATCGTCATCAACAGGTATAGCAAGGATGGTGGATATTTAGTGACATTTATGAATGATAACACCGTACGGTGCCAGCTGCCCTGGTTGCTCCACAATGCACTATCACCATAGATATTTGTAAACCGCAGTACAATAAACAATGCGATCGCCGATAGACCAATGCGGTATAGCCATTTATCTCTTTGCCCTTCCTCCATCTGCATAATACCTCCAAAGCAGTAGCCTGCAGCCATTACTGCTATCCATGGCACTAATGGGTAGAGTACAAACATGTTTACGTTACCAAACAGGTGTATGTTGCCAAATTCATGAATCTCATTCCACCAGGGCCCATAGTCACCAAGGCTGGCCGCATGCACACCATCAAAGGCATTGTGCAGGAAGATGATGCCAAGTGCGATGGCCAGTATTAGTTTGCGGGGCAGGAATATCAAGCCGGAAAGGAATATCATACTCCACCCAATGGCCCATACCACCTGTACAAATACCTGCGTATAATCAACATTGAAAACCCAACCAAACCTTACAATGGTAAACTCCAGTATGATGAGCCATATACCGCGAGACAGTAAGAACCCTGCCTGCTGCCTGGTGGTCTTTCCTTTTTGCATGGAAAGAAAAGCACTGGTACCGGAAAGGAACACGAATATCGGCGCGCAGAAGTGCGTTATCCAGCGCGTCAGGAACATGGCTGTGCTGGCATGCTCCAGGTCGGTAGGATTATGTGTGAAGTTGGTAAAATAATCGCGCGTATGGTCCAGCGCCATTATTACCATCACTATACCACGAAGAATATCTATCGAAACGATACGCTTTGACTGTGCAGGGATCATGTTTAAAAGGGTAGCTCAAACTTACGCCAATTCCTGCATCGTGCTATTATTTTACTTTAAGTATATATAGGCCGCCACCTGTACCAGTATGCCCAGCACATAGCCCAGCCATATTTCAGAAGGCTTATGTGCCCCCAAAGCCAGCCTTGCCGTGCCTATGATACCCGCTGCAACTATAGATAAAAAAAACGGCAGCAGCATATTCACAGGACTTATCATCATCAGTACTATCATCAGGCCCAATACATTACCCGCTGCACTGGTATGCATGCTCACCTTGAAGAAGATATTGATAAGGAATAGCAGGATAACACCCCAGAAGGTACCCAGCAGCATAGTGCGTAGTACAAATGGGGTTTCCAGGTTCTTAAACACATTGTAGGCCCAGAAGTAAAATATCATAGTGCCTATCAGCGGTATGATGCGGTCTTTAGGGTCGTGCATGTAAATGCTCTGTATAAACCCCAGGCCTTTCAGCAGCGCTACCGTAAGCAATGGAAATGCAATGGTATTAATGGCTACAATCACCAGCCACTTGCCAAGATTTTCTTGCGGCACACCTGCAAAGCTGGTAGGCGAAAGCCTGTACAATATCAGCACCAGCAATGTAGGCATAAATACCGGGTGAAATATAAATGACAATACATGGGCAAATGCCCGCACAACGGGCGATTTAGTACCCGGCCTGTCTGCTGCTTCTATCTTTTTTATCCCACTCATAGTATTAATCTAAAATTGGCGACAACCATTTTTTCATTTCTTCTATATCCATCCCCTTGCGCTTTGCATAGTCTACCAGCTGGTCTTCCTGTATCTTGTTGATACCGAAATAAGAGCTTTGCGGATGGCTGAAATACCAACCACATACCGCTGCTGCCGGGTACATAGCCAGCGATTCCGTCAGCTGTATGCCTGCGTGCTCTGTAGCTTTCAGCAGGTCGAACAGTTTATACTTCTCCGTATGGTCGGGACAGGCGGGGTAACCCGGTGCCGGGCGAATACCCTGGTAGGTTTCTTTTACCAGCTCTTCATTTGTCAGTGCTTCATCCTTCACATAGCCCCAGAACTCTTTACGCGTACGTTTATGCAGTACCTCCGCAAATGCTTCTGCCAGCCTGTCGGCAATGGCTTGCAACATTATTTTGTTATAATCATCATGCTGCTCAGCAAAGCGTTGCAGATGCGGCTCTATACCATGTATACTTACTGCAAATGCGCCTACATAGTCATCTTTTACTGGGCTCACAAAATCAGACAAAGAGAAATGCGGCTGGCCTGCAGCTTTCTTCTGTTGCTGGCGCAATGATTCAAGCGTATGTAGTTCTTTACCGTCTTGGCTAACTACTATTGTATCGGGCGCAGTTTTGTTTGCATTCCAAAAGCCAACTACACCTTTAGCAGTCAGCCATTTTTCTGCAATGATCTTGTCCAGCAGTGCATTAGCATCGTTAAATAGCTTGGTGGCTTCCGTGCCTACATTTGCATCTTTCAATATATCGGGGTACTTGCCACGCATTTCCCATGCTATGAAGAATGGCCCCCAGTCTATATACTGGCGTATTTCTGAAAGATCGTAATCCTCAAAGGGTTTGATACCAGTGAAGGTTGGCACGGGTGGTTCATAATTATCCCAATCTATAACTACAGGGTTCTTTTGCGCTTCTGCAAACGGCACATATTCTTTCACAGTACGCTTGCTGGCAAAATCGGCGCGCAGCTTTACATATTCTGTTTGTATACCACCCAGGAAACCATCCTTTTGTTCATTACTCAACAGGCTACCTGCTACCGTTACACTACGACTGGCATCCAGCACATATACTACCCCGTTATCATACTCCGGCGCTATTTTCACAGCCGTGTGCGTGCGCGATGTAGTAGCGCCACCTATCAGCAGTGGCTGCGTCATACCTCTGCGCTTCATCTCTTTCGCCACATGCACCATCTCATCCAGTGATGGGGTTATCAACCCGCTCAAGCCTATGATATCTACATTCTCTTTCTGTGCTGTGTCCAGTATCTTATCAGCCGGCACCATCACACCCAGGTCTATAATATCATAGCCATTACAGCCCAGTACTACCCCTACAATATTCTTACCTATATCATGCACATCTCCTTTCACGGTAGCCATCAATATTTTGGCGGCACTGCCCTGCTGTGCATTAGGATTGTTCTTTTTCTCTTCTTCTATAAATGGTGTCAGCCATGCCACACTTTTCTTCATCACGCGCGCACTCTTCACCACCTGTGGCAAAAACATTTTACCGCTGCCAAACAGGTCGCCCACCACATTCATACCATCCATCAGCGGCCCTTCTATCACTTCCAGCGGCCTGCTATATTTCAATCTCGCTTCTTCCGTATCGGCATCTATATAGTCTGTTATACCATTCACCAATGCATGGGTCAGGCGCTCTTCCACACTCAGGCTGCGCCATGCATCATCTTTCTTCTCTACTTTATCTTTAGCCTTTACGGTTTCTGCAAATGTTACTAATCGCTCTGTTGCATCCGGCCTTTTGTTCAGCACTACATCTTCGCACAGTTCACGTAATTGTGGTTCTATCTGGTCATACACTACCAACTGGCCTGCATTCACAATACCCATATCCATGCCTGCTTTTATAGCATGATATAAGAACACACTATGTATCGCCTCGCGCACTACATCATTACCACGGAAGGAAAACGATACGTTACTTACACCACCACTCACTTTAGTAAGTGGCATCTTTTGCTTGATGATGCGGGTAGCTTCTATAAAATCTACTGCATAGTTATTATGCTCTTCTATACCGGTTGCTACTGCAAAAATGTTCGGGTCGAAGATGATATCCTGTGGTTTGAAGCCAACTTGTTCTGTCAGTATTTTATACGCACGCTCGCATATATCCACGCGGCGCTGCAAGGTATCTGCCTGGCCTTGTTCATCAAATGCCATCACAATGACAGATGCACCAAAGCTTTTGCAGATGATAGCCTGCTCTATGAATTTCTCTTCTCCCTCTTTCATGGAGATAGAGTTAACAATGCATTTACCTTGTATGCATTTCAATCCTGCCAGTATGATGGAAAACTTAGAAGAATCGAGCATGATGGGGATACGTGCTATATCCGGCTCACTCTGCAGCAGGTTCACAAAGGTAGTCATAGCCTTTTCACCATCCAGCAGCGCATCATCCATATTGATGTCCAGTATCTGGGCACCATTTTCTACCTGTTGCCTGGCTACAGATAGGGCTTCTTCATATTGATTCTCCCTTATCAGACGAGCAAACTTCTTCGACCCTGTAACGTTGGTACGTTCGCCTACGTTTACAAAGTTGGTTTCCGGCCTTACCACAAGTGGCTCCAGCCCGCTCAGTCTTAAAAACGGCCTTATTTCAGACATCTATGTGTATATATTATTCAAAAAGAGAGTGCAAAGGTAGAAACTACCTAAGACATTACCATTATTTAAAGGGTTACCTATAAAAAGCTGCTATATATCAGGCTTAGCCATTTACCATATCCATAAACTGGTCTTCGGTAAGAATGGCCACCGTGCCCAGCTTCTTAGCCTTTTCCAGCTTGCTGCCGGCATCTTCACCCACTACCAGGTAGTTTAGCTTGCTGCTTACGCCGCTTAGTATGCTACCACCTTTCTCTTCCACCATAGCCTCGGCTTCACTACGCTTGAACTTGGTTAGTGTACCTGTAAACAGGAAGGTCTTGCCCGATAGCTCACCGGTTGTTTCCGGTTTGTTTTTATAATGATTGGCAAGGTTTACACCCGCTTTTTCCAATGTATCTATTGTATCCCTGTTTTCATGCGCATGAAAGAAATGCGCGACTGATGCCGCCACTTTGGGCCCTACATCTTCCAGCGATACCAGCTTCTCCTCATCCCAGTCATACAGCTCCCGTATATGGCTTACTGCGTTGGCCAGTGTCTTGGCCATCGTTTCACCTACATGGCGTATACCCAATCCATATATTACACGGTTCAGGCTTTGCATCTTCGAGTTCTCTATAGCTGTTTGCAGGTTGGTTACAGATTTCTCTCCAAAGCCCCCCAGTTGCCTGACAGCATCCCAATCTATATTATAGATGCCGGGTATATCTTTCAATAATCCCACCTCATAAAACTTCTGCACGTTGGCACCACCCAGGTTGCGGATATCCATCGCATCCTTGCTGGCAAAGTGTATGATGCGCTCTACCACCTGTGCCGGGCAACTGATATTGATACAACGCCATACTGCTTCTTCCTCAGGTTTTTCAAGCGTCTCGCCACACACCGGGCAGGAAGTCGGGAATACTATAGCCTGCTCATCGCCGGTACGCAGTTCTGCCAATGGCTTTACAATGTAGGGGATCACATCACCGGCACGCTCAACAAGTACAGTATCGCCTATATGCAGGTCTTTCTCGCGCACCACATCTTCATTAAACAGTGATATAGATGTAACCGTTACCCCACCTATAGGCACAGGTTCTATCTTGGCCACCGGCGTTACTGAACCTGTACGCCCTACCTGGAATTCTACTTTCAATAGCTTACTGGTAGCCTGCCTCGCCTTGAATTTATAAGCCACAGCCCAGCGTGGATGGTGGGCGGTCATACCCATCTGTT